>JAFUCN010000059.1 GCA_017459665.1 Methanobrevibacter sp.
AAATACAAAAAACAAGAAAAATACTAAAGAAACCAAACAAAAATCTAAAACCCCATCAAAAACTGGGCAACAAGAACTTGAAATAGAAGAAAAACAAACGCATACAACGCTAGATTCATTTCAATAAATCTAGCACCCTATTATTAAAAAAGAACTAATTCATTGATTTTTCAAATTCGATATTTTTTCAAATGACTCCCTCCCATAATAAACATCATATTTTTAAAAATTAAAAAAAATCAAAAATAAGATATATACTATTTCAATGATGTTTTATATTAAAAAAATTAAAAAAAAAGTTGAGATTAAGTAATCTCATTTAAAATATATGAGCTATTGAGCCCATAAAGACTATAATACCAACTGCCCAGCAGTAGTATGCAAATATATCCAAGCTTCTGTTTTGTATCAAATCAAGCATCCATTTGATTGCCAGATAACCTGCAACGATTGACACGATAAATCCTAAAAAGATTGGCAGGAAATTAGCATCCATTGCAGCACCAATGTCTTTTAGTTTGAAAACGAATGCCCCGAATATTGCCGGAATTGAGAGTATGAAACTGAATTTTGCTGCAAATTCCTTTTCAAGACCGATTGTTAGACCTGCTGCTATTGTTGTACCTGACCTTGAAAGACCGGGAAGTATTGCACATGCCTGACCTAATCCCATCCACAGCGCCTCCTTTTTGGAAATGTTATTTAAGTTAACGTTTCCGCTTGACATTCTCTGTGAGAGATAAAGGATTGTACCGGTTACAAACAAAAAGAAAGCCGGAACGTATAGCGCTCCTGCAAACAGCGCATCCACTGAGTCTTCAAACAACACTCCTACAACGCCGACAGGAATTGTGGCCAATATGACATACCAGGCAAGCCTTTTGTATGGGTCCTGCCTGAATCCTTCCATGAATCTTCCCTGAAGGATATCCCCTATGCTTAACCACCATGACTTAAGCATTTTGATGATATCCCATCTGAAAAACCACAATACTGCAATAAGGGTTCCCAAATGCAGGAAAACGTCAAAAGCAAGAGAGCTTTCAACTCCCAATAGCTTTTGGGCAAAAACCAGATGGGCAGAACTGCTGACCGGTAAAAATTCAGTTAATCCCTGAACGATACCGATTATTATCGCTTGAATAATATCCATATTATACCTCTATATGTAGGTTAGCCAGCCGTATTTGTCTTCCACTTTAGCTTCTACAATGTCAAAGAAAGCTGATTGGATTTTTTCAGAAATAGGACCTCTTTTACCTATTCCGATTGTTCTGTGGTCGATTGAACGGATTGGAGTTACTTCAGCTGCGGTTCCGGTAAAGAACACTTCATCTGCAAAGTAGAGTCTTTCCCTTGAAATGGTCTCTTCTACAACTTCATATCCTAGGTCTCCTGCAACGGTCATGATGGAGTCTCTTGTGATTCCTTTGAGGTTGGATGCTCCGAGTGTTGGAGTGTAGAGCTTTTCGCCTTCAACCAAGAAGATGTTTTCTCCACTACCTTCTGATACGTGTCCTTCATAGTCGAGCATAATCGCTTCGTCAAATCCGTTGTCGATAGCTTCAAGTTTAGCGAGCTGTGAGTTCATGTAGTTTGCACCGCATTTTGCAAGTGTCGGGAAAGTGTCTGGTGCAGGTTTTCTCCATGATGAAACACCGATGTCCACACCGTTTGCCATTCCTTCCTCACCAAGGTATGATCCCCATTCCCATGCTGCGATTGCAACGTTTACAGGACAACCTAGAGGGTTTACACCGAGTTCTCCATATCCTCTGTATACGATAGGGCGTATGTAGCATCCGTCAAGGTCATTAATGCGGACGGTTTCAAGAATTGCTTCAGCGATTTCTTCCTGTGTAAATGGAATTTCCATTTTGTATACTTTTGCTGAGTCGAATAAACGTTTTACGTGTTCTTCCAGGCGGAATACTGCTACACCATTATCATTGGAGTATGCGCGAATTCCTTCAAAAACACTTGTTCCATAGTGGACTACGTGGGAGAGTACTGAAATGTTTGCGTCTTTCCATTCAACAAATTCTCCGTCAATCCATACTTTAGTTGCTTTGTCATCCCAAGCCATTTTATCACCATATTTCTATTAATTATAAATATGTTTTCTATCTATTTATATTTTCACAGTTAAAATTTGCAAAAATAGAAACATATATATAATAGTAAATTCATAATAATATTTGTTGGTTCCGTGGTCTAGTGGTATGATACCTCCCTTACAAGGAGGGGATCACGAGTTCGAGTCTCGTCGGAACCACTCTAATTTTATTTTTGAAATTTTCATTTTTCAGTCTGCTTTTTCGTTGATTTTTCAAAAAAAATTGTAATAATACTCTCTATTTTTGTTAGAAAATTTTTAAAATAATAGCCAACTGTATATTTTTTTTGTAAATATAGGATAAATTGAACAATATTCACTTAAATAACTAATCAATACTTGAAAACATCAAATAATAAAATTTAAATAGTTTCTTAATTAAAATTATAACTATCGAAAAAGGAGACTTAATTATGGTAGTTAAAATTGCTATTATTAAAAGTGGTAATATTGGTACTTCACCAGTAATTGACCTATTGTTAGACGAAAGAGCAGACAGACCAAATATCGATGTAAGAACTTTTGGATCTGGAGCAAAAATGAACCCTGAACAAATAGAAGACG
>JAFUCN010000060.1 GCA_017459665.1 Methanobrevibacter sp.
CGTAGTTAGGGTTTGCGGTGTTTTCAATTACTCCTAAGATGTCCACTACTTGGGTTTTACCGTTAGCGTCGGTTACGTTGATTTTGTTACCAGTAGCTAATCTGAGTTTTTCGTTTCCACCACGGGTTCTGATTTTTCTTAATCTTTTTTCATCTAATCTAGTTTCTGCTGGGTCTCTTCCTAACTCAGCTTTTCTTTTTCCACGGTTTGCAACATTTCTTGCACCGGATGGACTTCTAGTTGATTTTCCTTGAGAAATTGCCATTATTTCACCTAATAAATATAATATAATTAAATAATAATCGCAGTCTATAATTCCCTTTTCAATCAAACTGTAAGCAAGATTAATAACAGTTCAATTTTGAGAGCAAAAAAGAGCATTATAGAATAATGATATATAACTATTACTCTATCATTATATATAAATGTTTTATTTTTGAGGGATTATCAAAGATTTTTACTTTTTATTTTTTAAAATAAATTCATCAACCAGCCTGTCAAAATCCTCTTCACTCAAATTTTTATCGGAAGCTGCATCCAGTATTTTTTGAATCTCTTCAGATGAGACATCATCGCCTAAAAAATCAAGCAGCAATTCTTTTAAATCATTATCATCAATATATGCTTCACCGTTTGATTTGACAGCTTCGCTTTCGCCTTCCTCGTCAAAAAGATAATATGGAATTTCTTTTACCATTATTCATCTTCACCCCAGTCAGGATATTCATAATAAACAATCTTATATGGATCATCATCAAAAAACCATTCATTGGCTTCAATCGGATTTCCGTCCTCATCCAAACCGCAGTCGATAAACTCACTGTCGTCTTCGCCTTCAACCTGAATGACTATATTTATGTCCTCATCCAGATTTTCAACGTCAATGCCCAATTCATCCAAATCTATTACGATTTCATCTTCGTCGATGCCTTCGGGAACTACAATGACTATCTCATCACCGGGTTTTACATTTAATTTCTGGTTGTCCATATTCTCACTTCCTCTAAATTAAATTAGTAAAAAGTAATATATAAAGAGATAGTAACCATTCAGTGGTTACTATCGATTGTGTAGTTTATGGTTGGTATTCCATAAACGTTTTCGCATTTTATTGAGCAGATGTTTAACCCTTCAATGAACATTTTAAAGATTAGGCAAATGCCGTCACAGACAATGTCAATTTTGACATTGGAATTTTCAAGAGTCTGTTTTGAGATATTGAATACACGTGACGCATCATCCACATATACTGAGTTTGGAATGTTGTTTTCATCTATTCCTAAGTATATTCCATCTGAAATGCAGTAATCTGCGCAAAATCCATGTTCGTCAACCACTTTACCGACAAATGTGTCGTTTACTTCATCATAACTTGAGATTAATGTTTTTTCTTCCATAATATCAAACCTCAAACTTAGTTTGTTTTAAAAGAATATAAATAGACCGAGAGAGCATTTGAAATGTAATATCCGTGCTTAATAACCTAAATAACGTTGATATAGGTCAATAAAATTGATTTGATTTTGAAATATTGCATCAGTAAAATATTATTAATAGATTAATCTAAATTAAGATTAGGTGTTTAAATGGTTAAGGAGTCAGCCGAACAACTGGCACTTGAAGCTGAAATCAAGTCCCAGGCCCAAGTGTTTTTGAAATATCTCAATTCAACCCTTCCCGAAAGTATGGAACTTGAATACGAAGGTTTTTACAGAAGAGGATTCTTTGTAAGCAAAAAGAGATATGCAGTAATCGAAGACGGAGAAATCATAGCAAAAGGTCTCGAACTGGTCAGAAGAGACTGGGCACCAATCGTTAAACAGACCCAGGAAGCTGTTTTGATGGCAATTTTAAAAGAAGGTGACGCTGATGAAGCCATTAAGGAAGTTAAAAAAGCATTTAAACGCATTAAAAATGGTGACGTTGAAAGAAAGGAACTTATCATCCACACCCAGATAACCAAACCATTAAGCCAATACAAACAGGTCGGTCCCCACGTTGTTGCAGCCAAAAGAATCGAGGAACACGGCATGAAAGTGTCCAGAGGAACAATAGTCCAATACATAATCGTTAAAGGAAAAGGCTCAATCAGCGACAGGGCGATTCCATACGATTACAGCGAGGGTTATGAATACGACAAGGATTATTATATAAATAATCAATTGATTCCGGCAATCGAGAGAATCATGTATTCTTTCGGATACACAAAAAGAGACCTTGAGGACATGTCCCGCGGTGAAGTTCAGCAAAGTCTTGATGCCTTTTTCTGAAAATATTTAAATATTTTTAAAAATAAATTAAACATCATATGAATACTGATGACGAACGTGTTGTTTTTTTTGATATAGACGGCACATTGCTTGACACATCCGATTTTGCAGAAACCGCAAGAAAAGCGGCAATAGGATTAATGGTAGATAACGGACTTCCTTTAGATAAGGATGAAGCATACGGCGTTTTGAAAACTATCATCCGTGAAAAAGGATCCAATTACGGTAAACACTTCAATGTCCTGACACAGGTTGTTTTGGGCCATGAAGACCCTATGCTTGTAGCTCTTGGAATGATAACATACCACAACGTTAAGATGGCGCTTCTAAGACCGTTTCCAGAAACCATCAATACATTAATCTATCTTAAAAGTCAGGGGTACAGACTGGCAGTTATATCAAACGGAATTACCATCAAACAATGGGAAAAACTGGTCAGACTCAACATACATTCATTTTTCGATGAAGTAATCACTTCAGAAGAGGTTGGAAAAGAAAAACCTGAAAAACTTATTTTTGATGTTGCGCTTAGAAAAATGAAAGGAAATCCTGAAAAATCAGTGATGATTGGAAATAAATTCAAGGCAGACGCATTAGGTGCAGTCAATGCAGGCTTAAGTGCTATTCTCATTAATTCAGACATAACTGAAGATGACCGAGCCTACATTAAAAAAGAACAATTGGACATTCACGTTCTTGATGACATTGGTGATGTAAGAACAATCTTATAAATCAAGTTCCAGGGTTACAGGACAGTGGTCTGAACCGTAAACTTCACTTAAAATTTCAGCTGATTTTACTTTTTCTTTTATTTCTTCATTTACATAAAAGTAGTCGAGTCTCCAGCCGGCGTTCCTTTCACGGGCTTTGGTACGGTAACTCCACCATGTAAAGTTGTTTTCACCTTCATCAAACATTCTGAATGTATCAACAAAACCTGCGGCCTCAAGCTCGTCAAGCCATGCACGCTCTTCTGGAAGATAACCTGATTTTCCCTCACAGTTTTTAGGATTATAGACATCAATCGGATTGTGGGCAATATTGTAATCACCGGTAATTATGAGGTTTTTACCCTGGTCTTTAAGCTCAACCAACTGTTTTAAAAGCGCATTGCAGAAATCAACTTTAAAGTCAAGTCTTTTAGCTTCCATACCACTGTTTGGAAAGTAAATGTTAAAAAGAATAAAATCAGGATATTCAACCCTTAAGACTCTACCTTCACTGTCAAGCTCCTCAACACCCAAACCTCTTGTGACATCCACAGGTTCGATTTTTGAGTAGGTTCCAACACCACTATATCCTTTCTTTTCCGCTTCATTAAAATAGTGTTTAAAGCCATCAACATCAATTAGCTTTTTTGGAATTTTATCCTCCGAAGCCCTTACCTCTTGGAAGTTGATTATGTCTGCATCAGTATTGCTAAACCAGTCCCAAAACTCATCTTTTTTGGAAACTGCTCTGATACCATTAACATTCCATGAAACAAGCTTGACTGACATTATAACTTGACCCCATTAGATATAGGCAATTCACGAAGCCATTTGATGTCACTTTTGTAAAGCATACGAATGTCTTCAACGTCATATCTAATCATAGCAAGCCTTTCAATACCTAAACCGAATGCCAGAGCCGGTTTGTCAATGCCTAACGGTTTTAAAACTTCTGGTCTAAACATTCCGGCACCACCAAGCTCAATCCAGCTTTCCTTTTCCTCCAGATAGATTTCTGTTTCGGTGGACAGATAAGTATAAGGGAAGTAAGCAGGTCTGAATCTGACTTCAAAACCTAATTTCTTATAAAACTCTTTTAAAGTACCCAAAAGGTTTTGGTAACTGATTCCTTCATCACATACAAGACCTTCCACCTGATGGAACTCAGGCAAGTGCTTGTAATCGAAGGTTTCTCTTCTAAATACTCTTCCAACGGAAAACATCTTGATTGGAGGTTCATGTTCAAAGAGGTGTTTTGTTGAAATGCCTGTTGTGTGAGTTCTGAGGACACTTTGGCGAGCAATGTCTTCACTCCAATCGTATTGCCAGCCGATAGAACCTGTATCTGCACCTGTTTCATGAGTCTCAGCAGTGAGTTTTACAAGCGCATCATCAGGCAAGTCACAGGTTAGAGGATTTTTCAAATAGAATGTGTCCTGCATTTCACGTGCTGCGTGATCTTGAGGTTGGAAAAGTGAATCAAAGTTCCAGAATGCTGATTCAACAAATTCCCCATTGTCTTCTGAAAATCCCATATTCAAAAAGATTTCCCTGATTTCATCAATGATAACTCTTAACGGGTGTTTTTTACCAACAAATACAGTAGGTGCTTCAGCATTGATATCATAAGGACGATACTCTAAACTTTTCCATTCCCCTTCTTTAAGATGCTGGTGTGTGAGTTGAGTAGCCTGCTGTTTTATTTCAAAGCCTACTTTAAGGATTTCTTCACCTTTAGGCAATATTTTAAAAGAGTGTGAGGTTTCCTTTTTAATATTTAAAATATTTTTCCTACCGGTGAGCTTTTTAAAACCATCCATCAAATCGTCAGTGAACAATTTGACTCCATCTGCATTAGCTTTGAGATAATCCAAAACTTTTTCATCAGCTCCCATTTTGGTTGCAAAATCCTTACCGAATTCAGTGATGTTGACAACACCTTTGTCAATTTGCGCCCAGTTTTTACGGCGCAACCAACCAATAGCAATATTGGCTTCTTTTTTGTCAAGACCTGCCTCATCAGCAATGTCTTTCATATGGATTTCTCTTTTTTCAGCCAAAACATCCAATATTTTCCTTTCAGGAAGTCCATGCTCAGCATATTCCAGACCGTCTTCAGTTAATGAATAGGTTTCCTGAACTTCTTTATCCACTTCAATGATATCCTTTGATGCAAGAGAACCGGCCGCACTCATAACAGATTTGATGTCCATATCGGCATTTTCTGCAATCTGTTCCGGAGTAGCCTCCCTATTGGCTTCAAGCTCTTTTAAAAGTTTCTTTTCATAAATATGTAATTCGCTTATGGTTTTTTTAATATCCTCACTCATTCAAACACCATACATTAAGATTAATAATATTATAATATATGTGAAAAATGATTTATAAAGATAGTTATTTTTCAAAAAAAAGTATATAAAAATTAAAAATTTTCAAAAAAGAAAAAAAAGTTGGAGTATAAAACTCCATTAATTTTAAATTTTAGTGTTTACGCCTTTTTAAAGGTATGCATGCTAAAATAACCAATAATAATAAAATTATTGGATTTCCAGTTTCCTTCATGACAACAGCCTTTGAACTTACACCATGACCCGGTTTGACTGGACCTGGACTAGGTTTAGGACCAGGTTTTGGACCTGGTTTAGGGCTCGGTTTAGGCTTAGGACCTGGTTTTGGACCTGGTTTAGGCTTAGGTTTAGGAGTATCCTTTTTGAGCACTTCTACAGTATCATTGCTCTCCATTTCACTTGTAGCGTTAGAACCTGCAGCAACTTTGTATGTTAAGTTACCGGTTTTAGTAGTGTCAAACATGACAGTAAATGTTGCACTTTCACCAGGAGCCAATTTGCCTGAATAAATGAATTTATTACCATCTTTTGTCCAATTATCACCATTAAATCCAGTGTAGGTTAAACCGTCAGGAACATATTCATTTACATAAATATCTCCCAAATCGCATTCACCGGTATTAGTTACAGTAACAGTAAAGGTAACTTCTTCGCCTTCTTTTACAGAATCCTTATCAGCCTCACAGCTGACTTCCAATTCCGGCTTTAAGACAACAGTAGTGTTGTTTGCATAAGCATCATCAGTCAGAGAAGAGCTTGCAACAGCTTCAGGAGTAAATACACCTGCTTGAGTAGTGTCGAAATAAAGGGTGTAACTAGCTGATTCACCAGGTTTTAAAGTGCCTGAGTAAACAAACTTGTCTCCATCCTGAGTCCAATCGCTACTTGCGCCGAGTATTGCAAATCCTTTGACAGATGCCAACATTGCTGAACTTACTTTAGACCATCCTGATCCGCTAAATCCAGTGTATGTTAAACCTTCAGGGAAATTGTTCAATACATAAATTCCATCAAGCTCACAATCACCATCATTAGTAACAATTACAGTGAAGCTGACTGATTCACCCAATACAGCAACAGGGTTGTTTGCAATTTCTCTAACAGATAATGCTGGAGTATATACAACAACAGTAGCTTGAGCTGAATTAGTAACAGAAGCATCTGAACCAACCACAACATTATTGGTGAAATTACCTGACCTGGTTGTATTTACGACAATTATAAGTTCAACAGACTCACCAACAGCTAAAGAGCCACGGTAAAGGAATCTGTTTCCTTGGTTGACCCAATTAGTGCCGATGAAGTGGTCATAAATTAATCCTTCAGGAATGTTTTCATCAATAAAGACGCCAGTAAGCACAGTATCACCAGTATTCATTACTTTTATAGTGAAGCTAGTTTGATTACCTGAATATACAAAGTCATCATTTGCAGTTTTCATAACGGCTATTCCAGATTGAAGAGACCAAATTGTAGCGGTACTCTGATTTACTCCAATACCGTTATTGCTAACAGTAGCAGCATTTGTAAATGTGCCTCTGTTAACTGTTTGCACAACAATCCAAACCTTATATGTGTCTCCAACATTAAGCTGACCCACATCCCATATTAATCTAGCACCATCTCTTTGGAGTGTTCCATTTGAAGATATAAGACTAAATGC
>JAFUCN010000061.1 GCA_017459665.1 Methanobrevibacter sp.
ACTTATCAGACATATTGCTTGAGAGAATCAGAACCAATGCAGAAGGAATTCTAATTTCAGGTTCACCGGGAGCAGGCAAATCCACATTTGTTCAGGCAATAGCCAAATACTACTCATCCAAATTAAACAAGATTGTAAAGACTATGGAATCTCCAAGGGACCTGCAGCTGCCAGATGAGATAACACAATACTCACCCCTTGAAGGCAGCATGGAAAACACTGCAGATGTGCTTCTGCTTGTAAGGCCGGATTATACAATTTATGATGAGCTTAGAAAAAACACCGATTTCAGCATCTTTGCAGATATGAGGCTGGCTGGTGTTGGAATGATTGGTGTTGTTCATGCAACCCGTCCGATAGATGCGATTCAAAGAATAGCTTCAAGAGTGGAGCTTGGTGTAATTCCGTCAATCGTCGATACAAGCATCTACATTGAGGACGGTAAGGTTACAAGCGTCTATGAAACTAAGATGACCGTTAAGGTTCCGACCGGAATGAAGGAGGCTGACCTTGCAAGGCCTGTCATTGAGGTTAGGGACTTTGAGACCGGCGAGCTTAAAAACGAAATCTACACCTACGGTGAGCAGACAATCGTTATGGACATGGATCTTGTTAACGGAACTGGCGGTGAGGAAAATTTCAAATCTTCAGTTGACAGGATTGCTGAAAAGGAGATTTTAAGGAAAGTTAAAAAGTTGCTTCCTAAAAAGGCAAAGGTTGACGTTGAAGTAATCTCACCTGAAAGGGCAAACATCTACATTCCAGAAGAGTTCATTCCAAAGATTATCGGCAAAAACGGCAAACGCATTGCTGAAATAGAAGAGCATATCGGAATAAGCCTTGGCGTTGAGGTAATTGAGTCAAAACCTATCAGCAAAACTCCCTTTGAAGTTGATATCATCCACACCAAAAAGCAACTGATTTTGGACCTTGGAAAGGATAACGGAAGAAAGAACTTTGACGTTTTTGTTGAAAACGAATACCTCCTTACTGCAACAACCTCCAAAAAAGGAGAAATAAAGATTAAAAGAGGCATTGAATTATCTGACATTATCATTGAAGCCATTGAAATGGGCTTGGTGATTACTGCCATTCAAAAAATGTGATTATTATGAAAATTGGAGCATCAACACTAGCCGGTATCGACCATAAGCTGGAAGATAGCCTGGAATTTATTGAAAACTTAGGTTTGGAATATGCGGAACTGGTTCATCAGTACCCTTTTGAAAAGATTGAAGCTGAAGTTTTGGAAAGCTATAATCTGAAATATTCAATCCATGCCCCTTTTATGGACGTTAACATCGCATCACTTCAGAAAAAAAGCAGATTGAGTTCAATTGAACAGATTAAAACATCCATTGACCTTGCAAATGAGATTGACGCAGAGGCTGTTGTTGTCCATCCCGGATCAATTCCGTTTCTTGCCAACAAATACTTTAAGGACAAAGTATATGAAACTACAAACAACTCAATTAAAGAGCTGGGCGATTACGGCAAGGATTTGGGCGTTTTAGCAACAATCGAGAACATGCCTACATTTGAAGGAATGATTTATCAAAATCTCAAGGATTTGGATGAAGTTTTAACTTCCTATGACATGGCAATGACTCTGGACATCGGCCATGCCAACCATGTGGGATATGCTCCGGACGAGATGATTTTTGATTCAATTAAACACGTACATGCCCATGATAATTTTGGTGATGATGATGCACACCTTGCATTAGGTGAAGGCTCAATTGATTTAAATCACATCATCAATGTTTTAGAGAAAAAAAATTATAATGGCATCTACATCATTGAAGTAAATGACTACGATTCCATCAAAAAAAGTTATAACTATATGAAAAAGAACTTCTAGAGAAGTTTCTTTTCTTTTATTTCCTTTTGGAAATACAGGTATTTTGAGTCCACTACTTTTCTTATGTTTTCAGCTGTCTTTTTACCTATTCCTTCAACTTCCTGAAGCTCGCTTTCACTTGCATTCAATACATTTACAACAGAGCCGAAATGCTGAAGCAGGTTCTTTGCGTTAACAGGTCCGATGTTCGGCAGGGATTCAACAATGAATAATTGCTGTTCCATCAAGCTTACCGGTTTTTTATCAGTTCTGATTTGAATTGGAGTTCTCTCACCATTCTGTTCACGAACGGCAATCCTTTTAATCATTGCAGCAGTATCCTGTGCATTTCTTGTCGGAATAATGCTGATTCCAAAATCAATTGCAATAGATGCAAGAGATCCCCTGATGGCATTCGGATTAAGCATGCCTGAGTACAAGTCATCACCTTCAAGAATTAATAAAGGACGTTTGAACTCTTCAGACAACTCACGTGCCTGTTTGAACAATCTCTTGTCTATGATTGAATCAACAAAATCTTTGGCGGTTTTTCTTTCAATAGCAACCTCATCGCTTACCTGATAATCTGCAACGGCCATTGACTGAACCTTAACGTCAATTTCCATTTCAGTCAAGTGTCTTATAACCTTGGAATTTCCTTCCCTTGAATCGGCATAGACAATAGGAAAATCGTTTTCCTCTTTTGGCCTGTCAAGAACTTTAACCCTTTTTTCGTTTTCCATTCTCTCAACAGCCGAAAGATTCAACTCTTCCAAGACCTCAGGGTCAATGAGCTGATTTTTCATCCTGTCTTCCTTTCTTATGCTTGACCAGTAATAGGCCTCATCCCTTGTTCCGTTGGTGATTAATACTTTTACACGGCCTGTTCTTTTACGGCCTGTTCTTCCACGCCTTTGAATCATACGGACTTCAGAAGGAACAGGCTCATATAATATAACCAAATCAACAGCAGGAATGTCAATGCCCTCTTCAGCAACACTTGTTGAAAGCAGAACATCATACTCACCCATCTTAAATGATTTGATAATTGCCTTTTGCTGCTTTTGGGTAAGGCCCTTTTCGCCATCCTTTGATGCCTGACCAAAGAACTTGGCGGATTTGATGCCTTCCTTTTCAAGCTTTTGATGAATCATCTCAAGGGTATCCCTGTACTGTGTAAATACCATGATTTTAGATGAGCTTTCATCGCTTTTATCGTCAAACCTGTCTGTTTTCAGTTTTGTCTGGCCGTTGTCGCCCAGTTCCTTTTTGATGATTTTGGTAATTTCCCTAAGCTTCGGATGTTCCCAACCATGCTTTTCGGCTTCCCTTGCCATTTTAACTGCACGGCCAAAATTATCATCCCACATCAGGGATTTGGCTGCCTTGGTCTGTTTTTTCCTAAGCCTTGCAACATACTTGTTGAATGTCTGAACGCCCTGGGTTTCAATCAGTTCCTGAGCATGCTGGACATTTATAACTGCACTCAGTATGGAAATTGCCTGAAACAGGTCCTTATCGGGATTTGCGCTTCTTGCAATTTCACCCTGAACCCTGCCCCTTGCCTTGAGGATATCAACTTTTCCGACAGATACGGTTTTGATGATTCCCATATTCTTCAATGCCTTAAGCCTTACCTTCAGAGCCTTGTCTACATAACCCTTTATCTTTTCAAGCTCGCTGCTCATCTTGATTCTGACCCAGTCGATTTCAACCGGATTGAAATAAGGCTTTACGTCACTGTCCTCTTCTGTTTTGACAACAATGTTCTGAATGAAGAGGTTTTCACAGACTTCCTTGATTTTGAACTTATCTGAACCAGGTGATGCTGTTAGGCCTAAAATCAAGTTGAATTTGGACTCCTGGACATACCTTGATGCAAGATATACATAAGAATAGGATCCTACTCCATGATGGCATTCGTCAAAAACGATTAGTGAAACGCTGCTTAAATCATAACGGCCATTTAATAAGTCTGATTCAACAGTCTGTGGAGTAGCGCATATGATTCTTGACTCCTCCCATCTTTTAACCCTTTCATCGGTTTTGACGGCCCCTGTTATTGAGGTACATGGAAGTGTGATGAATTCCTTAAAGCTAGCCTCATGCTGGATTGCCAAAGGCTTTGAAGGTGCAAGAACGAGTATTTTTGAATTTTTAACCTTCTGAAGCCTGTCTGCTGCAACCAAAATAGCTACAATAGTCTTTCCCAATGCAGTTGGTGCAACAACCATAGTATTTCCTTTCTTTAATACATCCCCTGCCAGAACCTGCTGATAAAGCCTTGATTCGATAGCATCTTTTTTCAATAAGGGATGTGAAATATAGCTAGCCATACTAGGAATTTTGTTTTTATGTATTTATAAAGTTTTAATGAGAGCATTTGAAATCTAATCGCCTTTCCCCTATGAACAATTTTACACAAAAAAGAAAGATCAAATCCTGTTAAATGAAATTTTAGAGATACATAATTATTGTTTTAATTTTATAAATTGTACATAGTTTTTAAAATTGTTCTAACCTCGTAAAATTGCTCTTATTTGTAAGAAATCTTTATATACTTGCCAAATTCAAAATTAAAGAATACATGCGTGCGCAGAAAAAAAGTAAATGAAATATTTTCAATAAGGCCTTATGTTAAAATATTTTCTAGGAGACAGTATGACAAGAAAAATACATGACATTTTCGATGTTATTTTGAAATTGATTGCACTGCTATATGGTACAGAATTTTTAAGATACATCGGATGTGATTGTGACTTTGAAAAAGAATGTAATGTAGAAATTACAACAATAAAAGGCAACAAATTATATTTGGATTTCTTATGCTTGCTGAAAGACAATACCCTGCAGCATATTGAATTTGAATATCCCAAAGCAGAATCTGATGATTTGAAAAGATTTTTCAACTATAACATCACATCACAAGTTAAACATCAGAGGTTAACAGAAACAGCAATAGTCAATTTCACTAAAAGCCATCTAAAAGAAAAACATGCCAAAATTGGAAAATCTAAGAGTTTCCATCCGCATAATTTCTATATCGGAGACATTGAATTTGACAAAATATTTGAAAACATTAATATAAAAGCAACATCAAATGAAAAATTAACAAGCTTTGAAGAAATCACATTACTAGTGAGATGTTTAGAATACAACTTCAAAAATAAGGTAGAAACACTAAATTTCATTGCAGAACTTCTCAAAAAAGAAGAACTCTTTGATGAAGCAAAATTTGAATTTATTAAGACAATCGTCAAATTAGAAATTGATAATCTCCTCACAAAAAGGGAAAAAGATGAAATAAAGGAGGAAATAGAAATGAGCCCACAAGCACAAGAGACCATTATTCAGGTTATAAGAGAAGTCAACACAAAAGTCCTTGCAGAAACCAAAGAAGAAGGAATAGAAGAAGGAATAGAAAAAGGAATAGAAAAAGGAAGAGAAGAAAAACAACTAGAAATAGCTCAAAATCTAAAAGAAACTTTGGATGATGAAGAAATCTCCAGAGTAACCGGGTTAACTCTAGATAGAATACAAAACCTAAAATAATTAACATTACCTTGTTGATTATCCATCACCCACACTCCTTAAAACAGGGAAAACAATACCAGAATAACAGAGGACAAACCATGAAACCAGAATCATTAGAACTTGTCATGAGAGTCATAAGAGAAGTCAACCACAAAGTACTTGCAGAAGCAAAAGAAAAAGGAATAAAAAAAGGAAGAAAAGAAGGAATGGAAGAAATTCAAATAAAAATAGCCCAAAACCTAAAAGAAAGACTTGATGATACTGAAATCGCAAGAATAACAGATTTGCCACTAGACAAAATACAAAGCATCTAACATTGCCAGTTACTTCAAGGTTACCTAGTTACTCCCAAGTTACAAAAAGCCTTTATATAGCTTAATACAGACTATAAACAACAAACAATTAGGAGATGTAAAAAATGAGCGAAGTAATTGATTTTTTAAAAGAAAACTCTTTAATATATTTAGCAACTAGTGGACTTGACGGTAACGCAAAAGTAAGACCAATCTTATTCTACTTTGAAGAAGACGGAAAACCATATTTCTGTACCGCAAACAACAAACCAATGTACAAAGAACTAGACGCTAATCCAAACTGCGAAATCGTAACTGCAACTCCTGAATTTGTATGGTTAAGAATTGCAGGTCAAGTTGAATTCACCGACAGCATTGAATTAAAACAAAAAGTAATCGATTCAAACGATCTCGTAAAAGCATTATACGAAACCGGTGACAACCCTGTATTTGAAGTATTTACCATCAACGGTAAAGCAACCATTGCTGACTTTTCAGGAGAACCACCAAAAACTTTTGAATTATAACTCAAAAATAATGGATTTGAATTTGGTAGCAGCTTCACCAATAGCTATTACCATTTCACAATCTAAATTCAATGCCTTTTTCAAACCATCACGAACTTCATCTTCAGAAGCTCCAAGAGTTCCCACCTTTTCAAAGTCACCGACATGATTTAAAAAGATTCTGTCATTTAACTTAGGATTTGATTCCAATTTTTCAACAGCTATCTTTTGTGACGCAGTTGATGCAGGAACGATGAATTTTGAGAATTTTAAAACACTATTGAATATATCCAAATCACCAGGATAGCCTGATTCTGAAGAAACAGTAATTACAGTTGTAAAGTCACCGAACAACTTTTTGAATTCTTTCAATACAGTTTCCACACCTGCAGGATTGTGTGCATAATCAACGAAAATATTTTTTCCTTTGACTTTGCCGACTTCCTCCATTCTTCCGCTAACACCAGAAAAGCTTGCAATTGAAGGCAGGATTTTTTCATATGGCAACTCTAAAAATTCATGAGCTGCAATGATGACACCTGTCAGGTTGTAGACATTGTGAAGGCCGTCAACACCCATTTTAACTGTCAGTTTTTCTGTTGGAGTGTGCAAATCAAAAGTCCTGTTTGGCAAGTCAACGTTTGTTGCAACATAATCCACCTGAGGGGTTGTAACGCCGCATTTGCAGAAGTAATAGCCGCAGCCTGAAATTATCTCTTTAACGGCGATTTCGTTTCCGCAGACGCATTCTTTCATTCCGATTGAATCCGGAAGCTCGTCGACACCGAATGTTATGACCTCGCCCTTAAAGTCAAGTTCCCTTAAAAGCCCCATTATTGTAGGGTCATGACCGTTTACAATCAGCTGGCCAAGGCCTAACTCTGATATGAACTCACCTTTGACATTGGCGTAATCCATAAAGCTTCCCAAATCCCTTAAATGGTCAGGTGTGATGTTTGTTATAAGGCCTCCGGACATTGAGGTATTCCGGACTATCCTCCCAACGGTTCCCGGAACACCGAATGTTCCAACTTCAAGAATACCCACGTCACCGTTTAGTCTTGACTGCAAGATTGGAATAAACTCTGCATTGCCCTGCATTCCTTCCAATTCATGTTCACAGGGTTTGATTCCATTGTCATAAGCGATTTTTTTAAGCAATGTGGTTGTTGTGGTTTTGCCGTTTGTTCCAGTTATTCCAAACACCGGCTTTTCCGGCTGAATCATCTTGATAATATCCTGAAGTTCCAAAATAGGTTTTTCGCAGTTTTTAAGAATTTCAGAATCTTTTGAAAGGCTTAAAGGAGGAATGATATAATCCGCTTTTTTGAAAAAGGCTTCGGGAGTTTTGCCATAGTATACTTCAATGTCATATCCTTCAAGGGCCTTTGCAAATTTACAGTCCTTTTTAAATGATAAATCTGTTCCTATAACA
>JAFUCN010000062.1 GCA_017459665.1 Methanobrevibacter sp.
CTTGTTGGATTTGGGTCCTTTTCCCCGGTACGCCTTATTTTTATTTACATTATCCATTATTTCCCGTTCAGGAGTAGGCAATGTGAAAATTTTATCAAAAACCTTGTTGAATTTGGGAATGTCATATCTGTCCTTAACGTATATTGCCATCAAAGCTGTTTTAAGAAGGTTTCTGTCTTCTTCGCCCAAGGCCATGCTTACTTCCATTGCTGATTGTGTGCTCCTTATACTTACAGGTAGGCCTTCACTTCTAAGCTGGGCAGACAGATTTGCAATTTTGGTTAACATCTTATCTTTTGTTGAAAATATCTTTTATGACTCTTTTTTTGTCACTTTCTGTTTTGATGGCGACACCGACACTTTCCTCGAGGGACTTGTCGATATCCTTAGTTCCGAGATTGGTTACTGATTTAACCCAGTCAACAGTTCCCCTGACTGAAGGTTTTTTCATAAGGTTTAGGTTACGTATGTCATGAACCAGTTTTACCACATAGGACACTGTTTCGTCATCCGCTTCAGGTATTTTGGATTTGACGATTTCAATTTCCCTTTCAATAGACGGATACGGAATGTATAAGAACAGACACCTGTCTTTTGTCTCATCAAGAAGTGACCTTTGTGAATTTGAGGTTAAAACAACCATCAAGTCGTTTTGAAGCTGGAATGTGCCCAGATCGTTGATTGTGATTTCCTGCTCCCCCAATGCCTGAAGCAAAAAGCTTTCCACCTCTTCGTCTGCCTTATCGATTTCATCAATTAAAAGAACAGAATCCTTTTTGTTTAGAAATGCATTAAGAAGAGGTCTTCTTATAAAGAATTCTTCATCAAATATCTTGTCTTCACGATTGGAATCCTGTCTTGCAGCTTCCAAATGCAACAGTTGCTTTTGGTAGTTCCATTCGCCAACAATCTGTTCAAATGTGATTCCTTCATAGCATTGAATCCTGAAAAAGTCCCTGTCAAAGGTTTTGGCAATGACCTTTGCAAGCTCTGTTTTTCCAACGCCCGGAGGCCCTTCAATAAGCATAGGCTTTCCAAGTAAAAATGATAAGTACAATGTTGTTGAAATCTCATTGTTTGAAACATAATTGTCTTCTAAAAGACTTTTATCAATATCTTTAATTGTTATATTTTCAACTTCCATGGTTAACCTTCTCAAAATTTTGTCATTAAGATATGATTTTAATGTAAGTTTATTTAAATTTTTGTGTAACTATTTATGTAAGGTAAGTAAATATTATATTAAGGAGGTAAATTATGGAGACTGAAGATGCAATTATTATTGCATTAGTAATTCTTATAATAATTACAGGCGCAGTTGCATATTTTGTAACTTCAAATGGAATTACATTTACACAAGAAGACCCTGTGGTTAATAATACAAGCAACAATACTACTGCCACAAATATTACTAATACTACAACAGACAGCTCAGGCACTACCCACGATACAGGAATTTCCTCACCTTCAGGAACCAGTTATGCAGGTAGCACCTATTCAACTAACAACTATAATTCAAATTATAATAGTAACAGTAACAGTAATAATAATGGTTACAGTAATACTGACAGCGGAAACACAGATAGTGGTTCCGATTCAGGAAATACTGACGATAGTGGTGGAGGCAGTACTGATTCAGGTTCAACTGACAGCGGATCAACTGACAGTGGAACTACTGAATAGCCACAGTCTAAAAACAATTAAATATGGCTTGAATTTAATTCAATGCCATTATCCTATTTTTTTAAATAACTCAAAGTCTTGAACATAATCTTTACCAGTAATCATTGCGATTTCTGCTTTTTGAAGCTCTGAACCCAAATAGGCAGCATGTTCCATTCTGGTAACCAGTTCTTTTGTGATGATTTCTTCATAGATTTCTTTAGCCGAGTGCCCTTCAATTACAAGGTCAGCCTTGTTTTTCTTAAAATGAGTTGCAATGATTTTGCTTTCACTAACGGTGGTTCCGTAATCAACACTTATTTTGAAACTGCCTGCCTTGTCCCTTATGAATTTCAATGGCTTTTCAAGTGTTGTTTTTGGAACATCACCCACTTCATTTGAAATTATGTCGCTTCTTTTATGCTTGTCCTTGAAGACAACCATATTGATTCCCAAATCTTTTGGAATGGATTTTCTGTTTTTTGCAAGAAACATCATTTTAGAAGCTGTAGCAAGTTCAAAAACGCTACCTCTTGTTTTTCCACTTTCTTCAGGAGTGAAAAGTATGCTTGCACCAAGTTCCATACCTATTCCTGCCAGAAGAACATTGACACCACCTGAATCAGCATCCATAAGCTCAGTTACATTACCAACACCAAAAAACATTGGTGCAGGATTTACCTTATGAAAATCATGACATGCAATGATTGACTCCACAATACTTGAACTGTTAACAGGATCCAAAATCAAATCGGCAACATATCTAAGACCTTTAGTGTCTTTTATTAACTGATGCATTGACTCTACCCTTTCACGTGGAGATTTAGGTGAGATACCCTGTGAAAAATTTGTTGGAAGCAATACTGCAGGAATATCCCTTTCTTTTAGTATATCCAATACATCACCATGATTTCCCAAATCAAGGCTCAATACAAAATCTATTCCATTTTCAGCTGCAACCTTAATTTCTTTGGCATTTAATGTGTCGATGCTTAACGGTCTGTCACCGACAATCGGACGCAAGGTTTCTATTAGCTCAGGTATTTTGTCTGAAAAATCCTCACCGGCAGCCATTCCAATATCAATCATATCCGCACCGGAATCAACGAAATATTGGCATTTGTTAATCAGTTCTTCTTTTGATAAAAACGGGGCATTAGCTATTTCTGACAATACCCTCATTGGAAAGTCTTCACCTACAGGAAGATTTCTGATTAAGATATTGTTCGGTTTTTTGAGAAGATCGTTAATTGTTTCAGTGTCGCTTTCAAAGTCTTCAATGAATTTGAAAGCCTCTTTTCTTTTTTCCTCTTCTATGAGCTTATCAGCCGGTTTGTCCTCTGAAAGCTGTATGTTTTCAACGAGGTTTAAAACCATTGCAAGGTCCGCACCGTCGGTTGACCCTTTGAAAGTTGGTATTCCAAGCTCTTTTGTGATTTCCCTTGTTCCTTTTTTGATTAATCCCGGAACCAGAATCATGTCAATTTCATCCAGCTGATTTGAAAAATTAGTCTTTACTTCCTTTATGATTTGTCTTGGAGTTAGAAATGCAGCCACCTGAGTATTGTCTGCAATGTGGACAATGATATCTTCATTTGAATCTGCAACAACTTCCTTAATTAGAGGATATGCCAATTCCCCAGTGATAATTAAAACTTTCATAAGAACCTCTCACTTAATATATTAATTATTATATGTATTATATATTTACTTGAAAAAATTGGAATTTTTTAAATGGACTAGTTTTCAAAAAACTTCTAATAATCGTACAGCAATTTTAGAGAATTTCTAAAAATAGTTATGAAAAAACAGCCAAAAAATAAATAATTAAAACAGAATTAATTAAACAAAATTATTCAAAATAAAAAATTTTACATAAAATTTATATATTTTTGAATTTATAATGATTATACATGATAAATATATGGAGGAAAATTAATGATTGAAATTCGTTTTCATGGTAGAGGCGGACAAGGTGCCGTAACTGCTGCTGAAATTTTGGCTAAAGCAGCATTCAAAGACGGTAACTATTCCCAAGCTTTCCCATTTTTTGGAGTAGAACGTAGAGGAGCTCCAGTCATGGCTTTCACAAGAATTGACGATAAGCCAATTGATTTGAGATATCAAGTATATAATCCTGACTACGTATTGGTATTAGATGATGGATTATTAAATGTAGTAGATGTATTTTCAGGAATTAAAGACAATACTGAAGTAACAATTAACACCACTGAGTTTAAAGGCAGTGGAGAACATGAAGTCTACAGTATTGATGCAACTGGAATTGCATTAGATATGTTAGGCCGTAACATTGTAAATACTATTATTTTAGGATATTTTGCTAAGAAAACCCAAGCTGTAAGTATTGATTCACTTCTCGAAGTGATTAAAGAAACTTTCCCTGGAAAAGTAGGAGAGCTAAACGTAGAAGCTACTAGAAAAGCTTATGAAATGGGATGAGGGTGATTATAATGGTAAGTATAGGATGTGTAATTAAAACCCCTGGTAATAGTAGAAACAACAAAACTGGAAGCTGGAGAACATTCAAACCAATCTTAGATAAAGAAAAATGTATCGACTGTGATAACTGTATCCTATTTTGTCCAGATGCCAGTGTAAACAAACAACATGATATTGATTACGATTACTGTAAAGGATGCGGAATTTGTGCAAACGAATGTCCTTCCGATGCAATCGAAATGGTAAAAGAATAAAGAGAGTGATGAAATGGTAAAAGAAGTAATGACCTCAAATAAAGCAGTTGCGGAAGCTGTTAGATTAGCTAAACCACAAGTTATTCCTGTTTATCCAATTACTCCACAAACTACAATTTCAGAATACTTGGCACAGTATGTTGCTGATGAAAAGATTGATGCCAAATATGTTAAAGTAGAATCAGAACACAGTGCAATAAGTGCTGCTGTTGGAGCTAGTGGTGCTGGAGTAAGAGTATTTACAGCAACATCTTCACAAGGATTAATGTTAATGCACGAAATTTTATATGCAGCAGCCGGTATGAGAACACCATTCGTTTTGGCTGATGCAAACAGAGCAATTTCTGCACCATTAAACATTTGGAACGACCAGCAAGATTCCATTGCACAAAGAGATGCAGGATGGTTGCAAATTTATGTTGAAAATGCACAGGAAGCATTGGATACAACATTAATGGCTTATAAAGTTTCAGAAAATCCTGATGTTTTACTTCCATCAATGGTATGTTTAGATGGATTTATTTTAACTCACACAGTAGAACCTGTGGAAATTCCAGATCAAGAAACTGTAGACAAGTTCTTACCTCCATATGTTCCAGAACATGCATATCTTGATCCAAAAGAACCAATGTCCATTGGTAACTTTGCAGACCCAGATTATTATACTGAAGCAAGATATGCAATGGAAGTTGCAATGAACAAATCCATGGATATAATTCAAAAAACATGTGATGAATTTGCTGAATTATTCGGAAGAAAATATGGTCTTGTTGATGCATACAAAACCGAAGACGCAGACATAATATTTGTTGCAATGGGTTCACTTTGTAGTACTATCAGAGTTATTGTTGATCAATTAAGAGAAAAAGGTGAAAAAGTAGGTTTACTTAAAATCAGAGCTTACAGACCATTCCCAGTAGAAGCAATCAAACAAGCAGTTGCAAATTGTGAAAAAATAGCTGTTATTGATAAAAACTTCTCATTCGGAATTGGTGGAGCATTATATGCAGATATGAAAGTTAAAATCGATAAAGAAATTTACGGATTCATTGCAGGTTTAGGTGGAAGAGACATTACACCTGACTCAATCATTGAAGCATATGAAAAAACCAAAGTGCCAGAAAAAGATGTCACCTGGATTGGACTTAAGGAGGAATAGATATGGTAGATATACCCGATAAAGATTTATTAGCACCAGGACACAGAGGCTGTGCTGGTTGTGGAGCATCCATTGCTGTAAAATTAGCTCTTAATGCATTAGGCGAAAACACTGTAGCTATTTCTGCTACCGGTTGTCTTGAAGTTATGACTACACCATACCCAGAAACATCCTGGGAAGTTCCTTTCATACACGTTGCATTTGAAAACTCAGGAGCTGTTGCATCCGGTGTAGAAAGCGCATTAAGAATTCAAGGAAAAGATGACGTTAATGTAGTCGCTTTCGGTGGTGACGGAGGAACTGTAGATATCGGTTTACAATCCTTATCCGGAGCTATGGAAAGAGGACACAACATGACCTACATCTGTTACGATAACGAAGCATACATGAACACAGGTATCCAAAGAAGTGGAGCAACCCCATACGGTGCAAGTACCACTACTTCCCCACAAGGAAGCGCAAGTTTCGGAGAAGACAAACCTAAAAAGAACATGCCTATGATTATGGCTGCTCATGGAATTCCTTATGTGGCTACCGCTTCAATCGCATTTCCGGAAGATTATGTTAACAAAGTCAAAAAAGCAGCTGCAACCAAAGGACCAGCTTACATACATTTACAACAACCATGTACTACTGGTTGGGGATACCCTTCAGAAAAAACAATTGAAATGGGTAGATTAGCTGTTGAAACTGGATCTTGGATTTTATATGAAATCGTGGATGGTAAATTTGAAATCACTTACAGGCCGGAAGAAAGAAAACCTGTAAAAGAATATTTAGCACCACAAAAAAGATTCAGACACTTAGACGAAGAGCACATTGAGAAAATCCAAAAATATGTCGATGCAGAGTGTAAAGAATTAGGTTTATAGGAGGAATACAATGGAAAGTATTGTTGTAAACAACAATTTATGTGACGGATGCCTTAATTGTTCCAACATGTGTGAATCAATCCATAGTTCTAGTAGAATAAAAATTATAGAACATGATTCTTCCTTTTATGCCATTGTATGTCAGCATTGTGAAAGCGCACCATGTATAAAAATCTGTCCAACAGATGCAATTACTGATGAGGGAGTCAATACCGAAAAATGTATTGGCTGCGGATTATGTGTAATGGTCTGTCCATTTGGTGCAATGACTTTCCAAGCAAAAGTCGCTGAAAAATGTGACCTCTGTGCTGACAGAGAAGAAGGACCTGCATGTATAAAAGCATGTACCAAAAGAGCTATCAGTGTTGCTGATCCTGAAAAAATCAGAGCCAAAAACCAGGAAAAATACCTGGCTAAAATGGCAGGATTGTATGAACCTGATAGCAATAAAGGCGGATTTGTCCATGTGATAACAAGTCAAGCAAGAGCAAGACTTGTTTTAGATGAATAAGAAAATTATGTTAAATACAGGAAATTGTACCACTTGTACAACCTGCGGAAGTTGTCAACAAACACCAGATGTTGACACTCCTATTTTATTTTGTATGCACTGCCAACCATCAGATGCACCATGTTTAACTGCATGTAGCGAAGGCGCCATTGAAATTTTGGGCGGAGCAATAACACTCAACAGTAAAAAATGTACAAAATGCAGAGATTGTGTTGAAGTTTGTCCAATAGGAATTATCAAAATATAAATATAATTCATCATATATAATATAATGTTAAGTTTTTTTAACACTTCAAAAATGAACGGGTTGTTTGGATGAGAATTGAAAAGGAATATAGACATTTAGAGGATATTGATGAGATTAGAATTTTTAATGGAAGCAAAAAAGAGTTTTACAAACCTACTCCTAAAGAATTCGATGTCGAACATGTTCCCATCCAAGAACTTATAGACAATATTCCCGTTGAAATCCATACTTTCATCCCTTATGAAGACGGCAAAGACTTCATTATTCAAAGCCTTGGAAATTTCACTCTTGAGAGATATGGTTGCACTCAAGAAGATGCACAGGGGCGGCTTTTAAGTAAACTTTCCCCAGTATTCTTTGATATATTATATGACTATCTAATAGACGTATATGAAAACCACAACATAAGAAAGATACGTTTTGTCTATTACAACAAAAATAAGTTAACAAAACTAAGCACCGCCAGAATCGTATATGATATGGGAAGAATATTCATTGCTTCAAGAAACGTCGATACAGTTGTAAGCAAACGTGTTGATATAGATGACAGGACTTTTGATGAAGACAAAAGCAACGTGATGGAAAGCTTTTCTCAAACCGGAAGCTATTACAATATTCATGGTAAATACACATGGTCTCAAGGAATATATAATATTATAAACCGTGCAAAGGAAGAAGCTGACGATTACTACAACATTGTTTTCGATTTGGTTATACCAGAAGACAAACACATCGTCAATAAGATTTTCAACATCACAAACAAGGAAACATCACAATGCGAAGAAATAATCCGTATTAGAACTGCCGACGGAGTTTTGAAATTTATTGAAGTTAACCTATATTCCTATTTTGATGAAAGTGGCATTATCATCCGCCAGGGATTGATAAATGACATTACACAACGCCATCATGACGAAATCAGCAAACCAGTAGATTTCATGTTGGACGGGTTTAAAAACAGTACAAAATTGGCATTACTGGTTGAACCTTTAAATGAAAGACAATATAAATTCTCAAAAGGCTTTTATCACATGATTGAAGAAGACCATGAAAAATATGTTCATTCAAGAAACATTTTAAATAATATTGTCGAAAAGGAGATCGTGGAAAGCCTTAACGATCTTATTGATGGTAAAATAGATAAACTGGCTGAAACATTCACCTACGAAGTTGATGGAAACCCAGATAACAGAAAGACTGTTGACTTGTACATTGAGAGATTCAACTATAACAACAGCCCTCACAGTGTTGGTTTTTTAACCGACATTACAGAAGAGCTTGAAAAACAAGAGGAACTGATTGAAGCCAATGATATAAAACTGATTTTAATTAAAGAAATCCACCACAGAGTCAAAAACAATCTGCAGGTTTTAAACAGCTTTTTAAATCTTGAAAAAAGAGCCTATAAAAATGATCCCGATTTGATTATTGACCACATGCAGAAACGTTTGACTTCACTTGCGCTTCTTCATGAAAAAACATGCCGCTCCGAGGATTTCAAGAACATTAATTTAAAGGAATACATGGTTGACCATGATGTGCAAACAAAGAATTTGGTTGATTTGCCTGTGGAAGTTGAGTTTGAAACCTATGTGGATGAAGATTTGGACCTGTCCGTTGAAGTCTTAACTCCATTACTTCTGATTATTGATGAAATAACAATGAACGCAGTTAAACACGCATTTCCAGATAAAACCGCACCGGATAAAAAAATAATTAAAGAAATGAGAATAATCGATGACAAGACTGCTCAGTTAATAATTAGAGACACAAGTGTTGGAATTAAAGATCCAAGCAAAATTACAAAAAATCTTGGATGTGAGATAATTAAAAGCCTGACCAGACAGATTGGTGGAACCATCACTTTGATGGACCATGAAAACGGAACAGGATACAAGTTAGTTTTCCCTATTAAAATGCAACACACTTGAGTAAATTAGATTTAAATATTTTAAAATCAAAAAATAAGATTAATTAATTTTTATAAGGGTTATATTTTGATTACTAAAGATGTTATTAAGGAAACTGTTTATGAACTTTACAAGCAAGCTGTTATCGTTTTAGGTGATGATGTTAAAAAATCACTTGAAGATGCTCTTAAAATAGAAGAACATGAACTTGCAAGGTTAAATATTGAAGCGATTTTAAAAAATATTGAACTTGCAGAAGAAAAAGGCATTCCAATGTGTCAAGATACAGGTCTGCCTGTTGTTTTTGTCAAATTGGGTAATGTCGAAGTGGAAAATCTGCGTGAAGGAATCGAAGAGGGAATAAAAAAAGCAACCACTGACGTTCCAATCAGACCAAACATAGTGGATCCGCTGACACGTGAAAATACAAACATTAACGTTGGTGACTACATCCCCCCAATAGACATTGAACTGATTGATGAAGATTATCTCGAAATTACCATATTGCCAAAAGGATTCGGCTCTGAAAACAACAATGCTTTAAAAATGGCACTACCCGCTGAAGGAATTGAGGGTATTAAGGAATTTGTTGTCGAATCAGTTCTTAAAGCTAAAGGAAAACCATGTCCTCCAACAGTCGTTGGTGTCGGTATTGGAGGAACATCCGATTTATGTTTAAAACTTGGTAAAAAAGCATTGCTTGGCAAAGTGGGTGAGAGAAACCCTGACCCTCAACTAGCCAAACTTGAAGAGGAAATATTAACCGAAATTAACAATTCCGGAATCGGACCAATGGGTCTTGGCGGGAAAACCACAACTTTAGATGTTAAGATTCTGAAAGCGCACACTCATACTGCAGGCCTGCCGATTGGAGTTTGTATACAATGTTGGGCAGACAGGCACGCCACAACAAAAATATACGACAACTAACCGAACCTTCCCAAAATATAATCCTCAGTTTTTTCCATTTTAGGATTTGAAAATATATCTTTAGTCAATCCGCTTTCTATAACCTCACCATCAAGAAAAAATGAAGTCAAATCAGATGAACGTTTAGCCTGCTGCATATTATGGGTTACCAAAACAATTGTATAATCCCTTTTAAGTTCGCATATTAAATCCTCAATCTTTAATGTTGAAATAGGATCAAGAGCAGAACATGGCTCATCCATCAGGATAACTTCTGGACTGATTGCAATTGTGCGTGCAATACATAGCCTTTGCTGCTGTCCTCCAGAAAGGCTCAATGCAGATGAATCAAGTTTATCCTTAATCTCACCCCACAATGCTGCTTGTTTTAAACTTCTTTTGACTGTATCAAATAACTCCTTCTTATCTTTTAAACCATGAATCTTAAGTCCATAAGCCACATTTTCAAAGATTGACATTGGAAACGGATTTGCCTTTTGAAAAACCATTCCAATTCGTTTTCTTAAATCAACAACATCAACATTTTCCCCATAAATATCCTCGCCGTCAACATAAATACTTCCATTTCTTTTGAAGTTACTTGAAAAATCATTCATTCTGTTGATTGACCTTAGAAAAGTTGACTTGCCACAGCCTGACGGCCCGATAAGGGCAGTAACTGTATTTTTTGGAATTTTCATGTTGATATTTTTTAAAATCTGATTATCTGAAAAGCTCACATTGAAATTTTTAACATTTATTTTCAATTTAAACACCCCATTATCCTTTTTTGATAGTGATTAACAGTAATATTTGAAATTAATGTAATTGACAGAACAATAATTATCAGAACTGTTGCTGTTCCATAGGCATTAGACATGGAAATTCCCTCACTGGCCAGAACATACAAATGCAAAGGCAAAGGTCTTCCAGTATCAAAGATTGATATTGGAATATCAAGTGACGAGCCTACAACATACATTACCGCTGCCGCTTCTGAAATCGCTCTTGTAATGGCTAAAATTATGCCGGTCAAAATTCCAGGAATTGCAATCGGAAGCAATACTGTTGTAATGGTCTGCCATTTTGAAGCACCCATTGCATAACATCCCTCCTTATAGATTTCAGGTATTGTCTGAAATGTTACTTCAGATACTTGAAATATCGTTGGAATAGCCATTAGCGACAATACGATTCCTGCCACAAATATTGACCAGCCCATCTTCAGGAAAAACACTAAAAATGCCAACCCGAACAATCCGAAGACTATTGACGGAACTGACGATAAAACCTGTGAAATGAATCTAACCAGATTGATTATCTTTTCATTTGAGGTGTACTGAGATATGTAAACTGCACTTCCAACACCAACAGGAATTGATATTGCACCAGTTATCAAAATCAGATAAACTGTGGACAAAATCATTGGAAATATCCCTCCATCGCTTCCGGAGTCCTTTGGCAGGGAAAATAAAAACTCCCAATCGATTACATGAATCCCATTGACTACAATAAATCCTGTAACAATTCCCAGTGCCAATAGGGTAAATGCTGCAGATGATGCAAATAGCGATTTTGTTAAATTTTGTTTAAGTTTCATTAAAATCCCTCCTTTAAAGCATATCTACTTTGAACATAAAGTAGAAACAATCATCAATACCATTATAACCATAAACAATATTACTCCAGTTGCAAACAACGCACTGTAATGTATGCCTGTTGCATAACCCATTTCCAAAGCTATATTTGATGTTAATGTCCTAATCGGACTTGCAAGTGATGAAGGAATTACAGAAACGTTGCCTGCAAGCATCAAAACAGCCAATGTCTCGCCAACAGCCCTTCCCATACCGAGGATTACTGCAGTTATGATTCCTGGAAGTGCTGTGGGAAGGATGATATACTTAATGCATTGCCACTGAGTTGAACCGAGCCCAAAAGATGCTTCCCTAAATTGATTTGGAACAGATTTTATTGCATCCTGGCTGAGGGAGATTATTGTTGGAAGAATCATCAATGCCAGCACAACAGATGCTGTCAGGATTGAAAATCCGCTTCCACCAAAGATGTTTCTGATGATCGGTGCAATCAATGTTAAACCAAAAAAGCCATAGATTACTGATGGAATTCCAGCCAGTGTCTGAATGACCGGCTTGAAATAATCCTTTAATTTGGCCGGAGCCATTTCTTCAAGGTATATTGCACAGGATACAGACATTGGAACGGCAATAATCAGAGAGATGGCTGTGGTTAAAATAGACCCGACAATCATTGGAAATATCCCAAATATATTCATATCCGGACTCCATCTTAAACCAACGAGAAAGTTGAAAAATCCACTGTGGCCAAATGCAGGAAGAGATTCAATCACAACAAATGCAAACATCAGCAGGACTGTGGCAATCATCACCATAGCTAATGTGAAGAATCCTTTTTCGATGAGATATTCCTTTCTAATCAGTTTTAAAAATCCTTTCTTTTTTGAGTATCTCCTGAGATTCATCGCTCAACACCCACCTTATAAAATCTTGTGTTTCATTGTTTGGTGTTTTACTTGTCATGAGCAGAAACGGCCTTTGAAGCTTATATGAACCGTCACGGATTGACTTTTCTGATACCTCAATGCAATCAATGCTTAGAGTTTTAATGTCTTCATCTGCATGGGCCAGTGATACAAAGCCTATTGCGTTTTTATCCTCAATAACACTTTGTTTGATGGCTCCTGGTGAGTTTTGAATTATGGCATCCTTTTTGATTTCTTGATTTTCCATTATTATGTTTTTAAACGAATCAAGTGTTCCAGAACCTGACTCTCTTGAAATGAC
>JAFUCN010000009.1 GCA_017459665.1 Methanobrevibacter sp.
CCAGCTAACCTCGCAATCTGTGTAAACCCTGAATTTGATTATGTTTACGTTTTAAAAGATGGTGAAACATACATTTTAGCTGAAAACCTGATGGAAGATGTTTTAGGAAAACGCATCAAAATCCACAGAACCAAAATTCCTGCAGAATCAGAAGATGAAGAGGATAAAGTCATCGAAGAGGAAGAAATCAGATATGAAATCATAAAAACAGTCAAAGGTTCTGATTTGGTTGGAATGAGTTATGATTATATTTTAGCAGATGAAATTCCAAAACAAATGGAATTCGACTTAGAAATTGAAAAAGTTCACACAATATTGCCTGGAGACCATGTGGAACTTGGCGAAGGTACCGGTTTGGTACACACTGCACCAGGTCACGGTCCGGACGACTTTGAAGTTGGTCAGGCTAACGGACTTCCAATATTCTGTCCTGTAGGTGAAGATGGATGTTTCACTGAAGACGCAGGTAAATACACTGGTAAATTCACAAAAGATGAAAACCAAAAAATCATTGAAGATTTGCAGGCTAAAAACCTGATGTATCATGTTGAAACCATTGAACACAGATACGGTGTCTGCTGGAGATGTAAAACTCCAATCATTTACCGTGCTACAAAACAATGGTTTTTAAAAGTTACAGAAATCAAACAGAAAATGTTGGATGAAATTGACCGTGTTGAATGGGTGCCTAAATGGGCTGGAGAAGGCAGATTCCATGATTGGGTAGACAATGCACGTGACTGGACAATTTCAAGACAAAGATACTGGGGTATTCCAATTCCTATATGGGAATGTCCAGACTGTGGTGAGCTAAAAGTAATTGGTTCACTTGATGAGCTAAAATCAGAATCATTAAATGAAATCAATGTCAGTGACGCTGAACTTATCCACAGGCCATATGTAGATGAAGTTGAAGTGAAATGTGACAAATGCGGTCAGACAATTAGAAGAATTCCTGATGTATTGGATGTATGGATTGATTCAGGAGTTGCCGGTTGGGCTTCACTTTACTATCCTGAAGAAAAGGAAAAATTCGAAGAATGGTATCCATATGACTTTATTACAGAAGGCCACGACCAGACCAGAGGATGGTTCTACTCACAACTTGGAACAGGAGTTATTTCAATGGGTAAAAGTCCATATCAAAAAGTATTAATGCACGGATTCGTTTTGGATGAAAACGGAAACAAAATGTCCAAATCATTAGGTAATGTCGTATCTCCTGAAGAGGTAATTGAAAAATACGGTGCAGATGTATTAAGATTCTATCTTTTATGGGCTTCAAAACCATGGGATGACTTAAAGTTCGTATGGGAAGAGCTTCTAAACATCAACAAGATGTTTAACATCTTATGGAACGTATATGTATTTTCAACCACTTACATGTCTTTAGATAATTTCAATCCTATAGGATTAACTGAAGATGACATGATTTTAAGAGCTGAAGATAAATGGATTATCTCCAAAGCAAATACACTAGTAAAAGAAGTTGCAAAGGATTTGGATGATTTATTCTTCCACAAGGCTACAAGAAAAATCAACAACTTCATTTTGGAAGACTTAAGCCGTTGGTATGTAAGGCTCATCCGTGGAAGGACATGGGTTGAAAGTGATGATCCTGACAAGTTAGGAGCATACTACAGCTTATACACAGCACTTATCAAATTGATATCAGTTTTATGTCCAATTGCACCTCACGTATCAGAGGAAATCTATGAAAACCTTGTTAAAGGAGTAAATCCTGCAGCACCTGAAAGCATTCACATGAATGACTGGGGATACGATGAAGATGCAATCGATGAGGAACTTGAAGCAAAAATGGATGTTGCCCGTGAAGTAATCGAAGCGTCAATAAGGGCTAGAGATATGGCACAATACAAATTAAGATGGCCGGTATCTGATATTACTGTTGTATCACAGGATGAAAATGTCTTGAAAGCTATTGAAGAGCTGACAGACATTATTAAAGACCAGTCAAATACCAAAGAGGTTTTATCCGCCAGCGAATTTGAAAAATTATCATTCATAGCAAAACCTAACCTCAAAATCTTAGGTCCGAAACTAAAAGGAGACATGGGTAAAGTTGTAAAAGGTCTGAAAGATGCTGACGGTAATCAAATCAAAGCAGAACTTGATGCAAACGGTAAAGTCATCATTGAAGGAATTGAACTGTCAAGTGAAGAGGTATTGTTTGACTCAGAACTCCCGGATGACTTCGTATCCTCTGAATTTGAAGGCGGAAACGTATTTGTAAATACCAATATCACACTTGAAATCAGACAGGAAGCTATGGCACGTGAACTCATAAGAAGAATTCAGGACATGAGAAAAGAATTGGACTTGGATGTGGAAGCAAACATCAGTGTCGATGTTGAAACATCTGAAGATTTCAAGGATTTAATCGTTCCACAGTCTGAAGTTATTTCTCATGAAGTAAGAGCCAGCAGCTTAATTATTACTGATACAGAGGAATGCAATAAAGATTCTAAAGATTATACTAAAGAATGGGATATCGAAGGAGAAAAAGTAATTATTTCAATTAAAAATTAAGGTGTTAAGATGACTTTAGCTGACAGCGAAATTGAATATATTGAGGAAATCCTTGGTAGGCAAATGAACGAACTTGAAGAGGGAATGCTTGATGTAATGTTTTCAGAACATTGTTCTTACAAAAGCAGCAGGCCGTTTTTAAGGGCATTTCCTACTGAAGGGGAAAATATTATTTTAGGTCCTGGTGACGATGCAGGAATCGTATCTGTAACCGATAAATATGCACTGGCTGTAGGAATGGAATCTCACAATCACCCTTCAGCTATTGAGCCATACGGTGGGGCAGGTACAGGTATCGGAGGAATCTTAAGGGATATCATATCCATGGGAGCAATGCCTATTGCACTTTTGGATTCACTTAGATTCGGACCTATGGAAGATGAAAAATCAAGATACTTATTTGAACATGTTGTAAAAGGAATTTCTGATTACGGAAACCGTGTTGGAGTTCCAACCGTTGCAGGTGAAATAGAATTCGACGAATCATTCAGAACAAACCCATTAGTAAATGTAATGTGTGTGGGACTTGTTGAAAAAGACAAACTGGTTCGTGCAGAAGCGCCTAACATCGGTGATGTATTCCTATTGATGGGAGGAACCACCGGTCGTGACGGAATTCACGGAGTAACCTTTGCATCAGAGGAGCTAACATCAGATTCTGAAACCGAAGACAGGCCTGCAGTACAGGTTGCAGATCCATTTACCAAAAAAAGAGTATTGGAAGCTTCTTTAGAAATTCTAGAAAAAATCAATGTCAGCGGTGTAAAGGATTTAGGTGGTGGAGGTCTAACATGCTGTATTTCAGAATTAGTTGATTCCTCAAACAACGGAGCATTAGTGGATTTACGTGCAATTCCTTTAAGGGAAACCGGGATGACTCCATATGAAATAATGCTATCCGAATCACAGGAAAGAATGGTCTTTGTCCTAAACCCTGAAGATGTTGAACTTGCCCAAAAAATCTGCGACAAGCATGAAATCGTATCATCAGTCATCGGTGAAGTAATTGACGGAAACAACATGATTATTTCAGATGAGGGCGAAGAACTTGCTAACTTGCCTACAATTCTTTTAGCAGATCCACCTTCAATTGACAGACCGATAGCTGAAATTCCGGAAGACACAAAAAAATATGAGCTTAAGGAACCTGGTGTTTATCAATCTTTACCAAAATTATTGTCCTCTCCAAACATTGCTTCAAAACAATGGGTTTACAGACAATATGACCATGAGGTTCAAGTGAGAACAGTAGTAAAACCGGGCGACGATGCAGCAGTTTTAAGAATTGATGATGAGACAGCCATTGCACTTACAACTGATTCAAACACAATTCACACCAAATTGTCTCCATTCGATGGGGCTGCAGGATGTGTTGCAGAAGCAATCAGAAACGTTATTTCAATGGGCGCCACTCCTTATGCTGTCGTTGATTGTCTTAATTTTGGAAATCCTGAAACACCTGAAATCCTATGGCAATTTAAAACAGCTATTGAAGGAATGGCATTGGTTGCAGAAAACTTCGATGCACCGGTTATCAGCGGAAATGTAAGTTTTTACAATGAAACTGAAGGAATTAAAATCAACCCAACACCAGCTGTAGGAGTTATCGGTGTTGAAAAGATTGAAAATATAAGAACCATGGACTTCAAAAACGAAGGGGATAAAATCCTTTTAATCGGTAAAACCTATGATGAGTTAACCGGTTCAGAGTATCACAGAACCATTCACAATCTTGAAGTTGGAACCGCTCCAAGAATAAGAATTGATGAGGAGTTGGCCAATGGTCAGACTGTACTTAAATTAATCGATGAAGATCAAGACAAAAACATCACTGCAGTACACGATGTTTCAGCAGGTGGTTTGGCTGTTGCACTTTCAGAAATGGTTATCAAATCAGGTCTTGGATGTGACGTTACATTAACCGATGATGAGCTGGACAAAATCCAATTGTTATACTCAGAAAGTCACGCAAGATACCTATTAACCGTAAAACCTGAAGCATTGGATGACATTTTAGCTAAAATAGATGTTGATGTTGAAGTCATTGGAGAAGTTACAGGCACATCACTTAATGTAAACGGTCATGAATTCAGTTGGGAAGATTTAAATGATGCATATCATGGAGTTATTGAAAAATACATGGCATAAATAACTTGGGGGAGTTAAAACATGTTTTTATCAAAATTAGATTCTTTATCCAGTGCTTTAAAACTGATTAGTGATAATCAGAAATATACTGGCATTGAGGAGATTTCAATCCATGATTGTCACAAAAGAGTGCTGGCTGAAGATGTTAAGGCTTTTCATAACTCACCACAATTCGACAAATCAGCAATGGATGGTTTTGCAGTCATTGGTGAAAATACCTTCGGAGCATCACAATCAGCTCCAAAACAGCTAAAGATCATAGATGCAATTGGCGCAGGAGATTTTTCAGATAAGACAATCGGTGAAAATGAAGCTATTGTTATAGCTACCGGAGCTCCGATTCCTGAAGGCGCCAATGCGGTTATCATGAAGGAATATACAACAACTGACGGGGACGATTTGACAATTTATTCTCAGGTAACTCCCGGTGAAAATGTCAGCCCAAAAGCGGAAGACATTAAGAAGGGAGAAACAATTCTTTCAAAAAACACTTTCATAAGATATCAGGAAATGGGATTGATAGCTTCTGCGGGTTATGATAAGGTAAAAGTTTTCAAAAAACCAAAAATCAAAGTAATTATAACAGGTAATGAACTTGTAGAGCCAACTAAAGAGGAAATAGACAAGGCTAAAATCATAAATTCCAATCAGTTTACAATCAATGCAATGATTGAGGATTCAGGCGCCGTGTGCGATATTTCCCATGCAGGCGATACATTTGAAGAAGTGCGAGAAGCAATGCTTGAAGCATCAAAAGACTATGATGTCATCATGACAACAGGCGGAACCGCTATAAGTAAAGGTGATGTTGTTCTGGATGTTGTTGATGATATCGGTGAGATATTGTTCCATGGTGTAGCTATAAGACCTGGAAAGCCAATTGGTGCGGGTATTGTAAATGATAAAATGGTATTTACATTTTCTGGTCAGCCCGTTGCGGCAATGACTCAGTTTGATATTTTCGCAAGAAAGTATCTTTTTGAGATGCAGGGCAGATCATTTGATTTCAGCATTGTTAAAAAGGTATCTCAACTTAAAGTGCCTTCTCAGCTTGGAAGAACTGATTTCATCAGGTCTTTTACTGACGAGGATTATACCAGACATGTCCTGAACAGAGGTTCTGGCATTATTAGGTCAATGGTTGAGGCGAACAGCTATATCATCATAGACGAAAATGATGAAGGATATCAAAAGGATGATATAGTTGATGTTGTCTTCTTCGATTCACTACTTTGGTAAGTAAAGAGGCATTTTAATGAATGGGATTTATTATTATTTGATAGCTTTTGCTGTCATCTGGATATTGGTCGGAATTTTTCATGAAAAACTGTCAAATCATGGAGTCGAGTTGAACTTTCCGGTGGTAATGTGGAAAACCAAAAGACTCAGAGGACTGATATCTAGAATTTCTAATTTTTCACCAACATTCTGGCGATGGTACATGAATGTTGGAATTATTGTAGCCTTCGGGGCTATGATTTTCATTACATGGACATTGATTTCATCAATACCTTCAGTTTTAGAGACACCTTCAGTTTCTATTGTAATACCTGGTGTAGAAATGCCGGGCTCATCGATTTACGTCCCATTTTTCTATGGTCTAATCGCTCTGGCATCTGTTTTGATTGTACATGAATTTTCACATGGAATTCAGGCAATTGGTGAGAAAATATCAATCAAATCAATAGGATTATTGCTTTTTGCAATTCTTCCGGGAGCATTTGTTGAACCTGATGAAGAAGAGTTAAACAAAGCCAAAAGGTCATCAAGGCTAAGGGTTTATGCTGCAGGTTCAATGGCAAACATTACATTGGCACTTATTGCAATACTTCTTGTATCACTTATCTCAGCAGGAATTCCAAGCTATTTTGCAGAAGACGGCATCCAGATTGATAGGGTTGTAAGCGATTCACCTTCAGACGGAGTTCTTAAGGAAGGCATGGTACTTGAAGCTATTGACAATCATGAAATAACTGATGCAGATTCATATACAAAAATCGTCAGCTCATTCAGCCCTGGAGACAATGTAAGTGTAAAAACAGATCAGGGAACATATTCGATTACCTTGGGTGAAAACCCAAACAACGATTCAGTCGGATTTTTCGGTCTTCAAGCAAACAAACATTTCGTTTTAGTAAACGACAGTTTAGGACCACTACCTTGGATTTTATTTGAGCTTCTTGAACTATTCCAATGGGTATTCATGTTAAACCTGGGAATCGGACTGTTTAACCTACTTCCACTTAAACCATTGGACGGCGGATACATGCTTGAAATTCTACTCAGCTATAAATTATCTGAAGAAGTTTATAAACCGATTGTTAATGCATTATCAGTAGTCATGGCAATGATAATTGTGTTTAGTCTGGTTGCAGGTTTTATTTAGTCAATTAAAGAAAAAATTGTCTCATTTCGTAAAATTGATGTCAAAAATAACTGCTTATTTTAAATATTATTAGATTAAAATAGATTATTGGAGAAAATAATTGTTTTTCTCTTGATTAGTGAAAACTAATTATATAAAAATCCAGTCTAATGTTGCGAGTTTTTCTTGCAACATTATTTTTTTAAAAAAACGGGCAAGGCTGGTGGTCGGAATTCACTTGTTTTATACCTCCCCCTTTTTATAACTCATAAGGGGGTGATATAATGGATGTAACTATCAATGTCGATTTGACATTAATAATTATACTTTTAGTTATATTTGTTATGTCAATTTTAAAAAGCAAGTAAATAAGTGATGAATCAATGAAAATGGAGTTTTTAGAGATGTTTCTCTCACCGCCTGTTTTCTCCATTCAAGATTCATCACCAATTTTATGAAACTGAAAGTTTCAATAAAATTAATTAATAATTATTTTTTCATTGTTTATAAAGTTTTTCAAAATAACTTAAATATCCATATGTGTATAAAATAAATCATATCAAATTTTCACCTAAAATTCAAACACATTATGTAGAGGGACAAAATGAAAAAATGCGATGTTTGCGGTCATGAAAATGATCCATGGGTTAATTATTGCGAAAAGTGTGGAGCCGAGTTGGGCTGGGATGACTATGATGAATATCATTACATGGATGATGAGGATATTTTCGGTTGGTAATATTTAAAGTCTTTAAAAAAAGAAATAAGGAAAGAATAATTAAATTCTTTCAGTTTAGAAGTATCTTTCGAGGATTCCTTCTAAGATTTTGTAGTGACGACCTTCGTCTTTGGAACTTTCTCTGAAGAAATCAGCAGCAGTTTCAATTCCAGCTTCTTGAGCTTTTTCAGAAGCTTCTCTTTTTTCTGCGTTAGCCATTTTTTCTCCACCCATCATCCATTCGATGTTTTCTTTGAGGGTGTCTTTAATGATTCCGTTCATTTCACAGAATCTTGCAGCGTGTTCAGCTTCTTCCCAAGCTAATCTTTTGAATACTTCAGCTAATTCCCCATAGCCTTCTCTTGAAGCTTGTCTGGACATTGCTAAGTAGATTCCTACTTCGTTAGTTTCTCCTTCAAAGTTTCCTGCTACAAATTTTTCAACAGGAGTTCCTTTTGTAATACCTATTTTATGTTCGTATTTTACCATAATAATCAATCTCCTAAGAGTTAATCAAATATTTTTTATTTTTTAAAGAATATATATTTTATAGTTCTTTACATGCTTTTGCTAATTTAACACCTAATTCATAGCTTGCATCATCTTCATCAGCGGTTGGAACAAAGTAGATTTCTTGAGTGTCCACCACATCAAATCCACAGTTACCTAATTCTTCAGCGAGTTTTGCAGGTGCTCCGCCTCTTCCACCCATTGAACCGAAGGTAACAGCTTTTCTTTCGATACCTGTTCTGTTGAATAAAAGACCTTTAAGGTAGTACATTATATCTCCGATACTTGGATATGGTACATCGTTGATGGTCGGATCACCAACAGCAATTCCTTTACTGGTTAGGATGCTTTTAACGATTTCAGATCTTTCATCTTCGTGCAGGAAGAAGATTTCAACATCATATCCTTCAGACATTGCACCTTCTGCAATTTCATGAGCCATCTGTTGGGTTGAGTAGTGCATAGTATCATAGATGATTGTGATTTTATCTTCACATACTCCAGTAGCCCAGTTTTGGTACGCTCCGATTATTTGCATCGGGTCAGTCCAAATTTGACCATGGGACGGTGCAATCATTTTAATAGAGTCAAGTAAACCTAATTCCACTACTTCATTTAGTTTTTTAAGAACTAATTTTGAAAGTGGGGTGATTAGGTTTGCGTAGAACTTTTGAGCAGCATCCATTAATACGTATTCTGGAATTTCATCTGAAAATCTTTGGGTGAAACATAAGTGCTGACCGAATGCGTCATTAGGGAATAATATTCCGGTTTCATCTGCAAGCAATGTGAACATACTGTCAGGCCAGTGTAATAGGAATGCATCTAAAAATGCCAAGGTTCTTCCGCCGACATCCAAACTGTCACCTGTTCCAACGGTGATAAATTCAGCGCCTTCAAGTGCAGGGTAGTGTTTTAAAAGACCTTTTACAGCAATTTCAGTACAGTAAATTGGTGCTTCTGGGAATCTTTTGTGCAAGTCCACTAAGACTCCTGAGTGATCTTTTTCAACGTGGTTTTGTATGATATAGTCAACTTTAACGTCTCTTCCTTCTTGAGCAAAAGCATCGTCGATACGTGCCATCATTTCTTTGGTTTTTCCAGGATAAGCGTTGTCAATAATTGCTACTTCGTCTTCTCCAAATACAATGTATGCATTGTAGGTGGTTCCATCTAAGGTGTAACCGTGGTAGGTTCTTAAATCCCAATCGAGTACACCAATCCAGTATACTCCATCAGCTATTTTTTGTGCATTAGCTTTCATTTTAAAAATCTCCATTTGTTTAAATTCAATTCTATGAATTTATATTAAATTTGGAATTTTGATTATTTATAGTTTTGTTTTATACGAATTGTTCGTATTTATTACAATGATTTTATTATTTTATCTAATCGTTTTTACATATTAAATCAGGTTTTAAGGTGATGTGGGATTGTGGATTTTGCTTAACGATTCCCAGTTAACGTGTGAAGTTTATAAATTAATGAATTGCGTTACAATACCAGAACTGACATAAAGTGCAGTGATAATAATCATGGTTAGGATAAGAGCTTTCCAGTCTAGAGACCTAATTTCATCCCAGCTGTTTCCCATTCCAATTCCGACATATGCCAAAAATACAGTAACAATTGATATGATTTCCACTTCCGAAACGTAATATATTATAATGGCTGATGTTGGAACAAGTGGAAATGCCAATATAAAACCTATAATTATTATATAGATTATGGATGGGATTTTAAACGGTAAATTATTTTCCATCCACACTCCTGAAAGTGCAATCAGGGATAATATTATCATGCCGATTAATGATTCTGAAATCGGATGTCTGTAACCCATACAGTTGCCGATTGTTGTGATAATTGAAAATACAAGCAACAGGAAAATCCAATTAACAAGGCCCGGAACAGAAATAATCTTGAATTCATCATTCATTTCCGTCATCATCGCCGCCCTCTTTTTTGGATGAAGACCTTCTTCCAATTTTAGGCTCCAATTTGTAATACATTTTTTCAGTTAACGGAAGTGCCAGAAATATCACGATATAGATTCCAACTGAAAATGAAAGCAGATTACTGAAACCTGCGAACGCTTCGATTTGAGTTTCAAGTGCAGGAAAAGCCGCAAGTGTAGGACCAAGTGCTGCTGCATTCATACTTGCACTGCCGACACCGCTTGCCATAGCGAATGCAAAAGGATGCAACGGCAACAATGAGGTACTCAGACTAGCCAGGAAACTGATGAATACTGTACCGATTATTGTTCCGATGATAAACAATGCGAAAATACCTCTTGCTTCGGGTGAATTGAAACCGTATTTATCAACGACAACTCCCACTTCAGGCTCACGACCAATGGAATTTGTCATACCGATAGCTTCCCGTTTAAATCCTAATAGTAAAGCTACTGGGAGCGCAATTAATATTGTTGCCAAATGCCCAAGTTCCTGAAGCATCAATGCGGGACCCATCTCAAAAATTAGATGTATTGACTGACCGCTGGATACTGCAAGTTTTGCTATTAAAATTCCAATAAAAAGCATCATTGCACCTTCGGCTATGCGTGCCTGCTTTCTTTTTATCCAATTTATTGGTTTTGCCAGATAACATACAAGACCCAGAACCATTGAATAGAGAAGAGGCATTATTGAAACTTCAACGCCTTCCAGAAGTTCAATCTCAATAGGGCCTATTGATTCTGCAATAATTACTAAAAAAAGTATTGTGATGTGTAATTTATAATTTTTCCAAGGATTTTTCTTTAAAATACGTTTGTCTGTCTTTTCACGGTATATATGTTTCACGGATGTCGTGTCTTCAGTTTTCTTAGAAATGATACCCTCTCCCGCCAGGCATAATTTTATATGCTAATTAATCTATATTCTTTTGAAACTGGTATATAAATTGCTATGATTTGATTGTCAAAAATTCCTCAAAAGTGAATGAAAATTTAATTTTAGTTCATATAATGAGAATAAAAATAAGAAAAATAGCGTTTTAATATACAAGAAATTTTGTTAATTCAAGACAATAATCCGTGTTCAATCATCACAGGCAATGTCTTTTATGACTTCACCTGCAATCATCAATCCGGCAACGGAAGGTACAAAAGAAACGCTGCCTTTCACTTTATATTTTTTATCATGCTGATTTATTGCACAGTCGTTTGTGTTTATTGGCTGTTCTTTTGAGTAGACCACTTTCAGTTTTTCAATGTTTCTCTTTCTGAAATCCTTTTTCATGATTCTTGCAAGGGGGCAGACTGAAGTTTCGTAAATGTCTGCAACTTCAAACATTGACGGGTCTAGTTTGTTTCCTGTTCCCATCGAAGAGATGACAGGAACGTCAATTTCATCGCATTTGCATACAATTGCAATTTTTGCCATTATCGTATCCACACAGTCAACGGCATAGGACAAATCCTGTGTAATGATGTCGGTTTGTGAGTCTGCCATATAGAATTCCTTATAGATTTCAACATTGGCATCTGGATTGATTTCTAAAATCCTTTCTTTCATTACGTCAACCTTATATTTGCCAAGTGTCTTTACCGTTGCAATCAGCTGCCTGTTGATGTTGCTTTCATCTATCTTGTCATAATCCACTAAAATGAAGTTGCCGATTCCGCTTCTTGCAAGTCCTTCACATACAAAGGATCCAACGCCTCCAATACCAAAAATGGCTACTTTAGCATTTTTTAACTTTTCCATCCCTTCATTTCCAATTAACATTTCTGTTCTTGAAAACTTCTCATCCATAGTCCGTTCACCAAAAAATATAATTTAACTAATTGATTATATTATAATTTGAATATTAAAAATTTAACCTTTAAATGAGGATTTTCATGATAATAGATACACATTGTCATATTTACAATAGCGAAATGGAAAATGCAGAGGAAATAATCAAAGAAGCTAGAAAAAATGGCATTGATTTGATATTGAACGGGACTGATACTTTAAGCAACAGGGAAGTATTAAGACTGTCAGCCAAATATGATAATGTCCATGCAGCCATAGGATATTTCTATACCTTTGCAGATGAAGTAACAGATGATGATATTTATCTATTGGATGGTCAGCTTTCAAATGATAATGTAGTGGCTGTTGGTGAGATTGGTCTTGATTATTACTATACAAAGGACAATAAGGAAAGTCAAAAGGAACTGTTTGAAAACATGTTGAATCTTGCAGAAAAGCATGATTTACCGGTTATTGTGCATTCGAGAAAATCAATGCAGGATACATTTGACATATTAAGAAAACATGATGTGGTAGGATCCCTTCACTGCTATCAGGGGTCAGCCGAAATGGCACGTGAATTCATCAAATTGGGCTTTTATATTGGAATCGGTGGACCGGTTACTTACAACAGCAATAAGAAGATTAAAAAAGTATTAAATCAGATAGATATTAATCACATTCTTGTAGAAACTGACTCTCCATATCTCACTCCCCAGGAAAAAAGAGGTGTGGCGAATACTCCTTTAAACTTGAAATATATAATAGAAAAAATAGCTGAGGAATTGGATTTAACTGAAGATACTGTCAGAAAGACAACCACCCAAAATGCAAAAAAATTATTCAAAATTTAAGAATTTTTTAGAGTTAAATCTTTAAATATACGAACTATTTTATATGTCTCAAAGCGAACAGTTCGTATTTTTTTCTTTTTTATTTTTAAAAATTGTTTAAAAAAATTTATTATTTTTTAGCTATCTGTTTAATTTTTGCTTTTCAGATACATTTATTAAGCAATCTATTTAAATAATAGTATATAAGGGGATATTAATATGAGCAATCAAAAACCGGTTCAAATTTTTTCAAATAATCAAGAAAATTTTGGCGTCAACGTTATAAAAAGTCCCGTCAAACTCACCATTCTTGAAATGTTAAGGGATAGAGAAATGGAGTTTGACGAAATTGTCAGTAATACAGGAAAATCAAAATCAACAGTATCTGTCCACTTAAAAAGCCTAAGGGAAAACGGAATTATCTCTTATAGGGTTCACCCTGTAGATAACAGGAAAAAAATATTTTATTTAAACTCTAAATATATTGGTTCAGTAAATGTTAGCGAACCAAAGGAAATTGAAGAAACACAATCAGATTATCTTGTTAAAAATATTGTCGATGTGGATGCTGAATTTTCAACCTTATTGTTCCACACTTTAAAAGCTATGCTCATTCAGGAAGGGGTAAATATAGATCCTATTCTACAGTCTACCGGTAACAGCATAGGTAAATCTATTTTCAATAAACTCTATGATGATGATTTAGATATTTTCATGGAGAATATCGCAGATTTCTGGCAAAATAAAGGCCTTGGAAGGTTAACCTTTGATGTTGGCCAAATCATTAAAATTACAACCTATGATTGCTTTGAATGCGAACTGCTTCCAAGAACTGGAAAACCAGCCTGTTTTTTAGATACTGGAATATTTGAAGGCTTATTTACAGAATTCTTTAATCTGCCAGTTAGCGTTATTGAAACACAATGTTATACAATGGGTGATGAAAAATGTGTATTTGAGGTAGAACCTCTACACATTAAACAGTATTAATCGTCTCCAAGCTTTATTATCGTTGTTGTAAGATAAGGTTTTTCATTTGAAAAGCCTTCAATAATCTTTTCATTTTCACGAGTACAGTTCTCCACGGAATAAATTTCTTTAGGTTTATATTTCCTTTCTATTTTTGATTCTAACTTAGCAGTGTTTCTTGACGCTTTCATAAGTACAATTGAATCACTGCATTCAAGAACATGTTCTAATCTATCGTCAATTTTAGGTACAATTGTTAAAATATCATTCTGTTCCACCAAAGCTTCATTTTTGGCAGCTGCACAAGCTGTAAATGAAGTGATTCCAGGAACAGTTTCAATTTCATACCTATCAATTAATTTTTTCTGCACATAAGAATAAGTACTGAATATGGAGCTGTCTCCTAATGTAATGAATGCAACGTCACGACCGCTGTCGAGATACTGTGCAATCATTTCTGCTGCACTGCTCCAAACCTTTTCAAGCTCTTTTTTATCTTCTATCATTGGAAATATTGGTTCAACAAGCATTAATCTTTTGTAATCTTTTCTTTTTTCCAAAATTGGTTTTACGATGGATAGGGCAATACTTTCTTTTTCTTTTGAGGATTTTGGTGAAAATATCACCGGAACGCTTTCTAAAATCCTAGCTGCCTTTAAAGTTAACAGTTCAGTATCTCCAGGTCCAACACCAATTCCTATCAGTTTTCCTTTTTTAGCCATATAATCACTTTTAAATATTAGTTAACAAATGCTCTTTCTATATTTATTTATAGTATACTTACCTAATATATTTTTAATGTCAAATTCAATGTTTTGTTCAAATTGTGGAATGCTTAAAAGTAATTGTACCTGCGGAAAATATCCAAAAGAAGAAAGTAAGGGTCCAACTAATTTATTTAGTTTTTCCAAGCCTAGAACTTCTTCTATTTTAGACGATGAGATACCGGATGTTTACTCTGTCGATGACCATAAACTTGATGAGGGTACAGCGGCATATCTTAAGGAAAGATACCCAAGCATAGATGATGAGATAATTGAAAACTTTCCATTTTCTGAGCCTAGGATTGGTCAGTTAGAAATTATCCAGGACATAAATGATGCAATCAAAAAAGGATATAAATATATTATACTTGAAGCGGGAACAGGTACGGGTAAGTCTGCAATTGCAACCACACTTGCTAAAATGTATGAATCAGCTTATATTCTCACAATGACAAAGCAACTGCAATCACAATATTCTGATGAATTTGAATTTCCACTTGTTAAAGGAAGGGGAAATTTCGCATGTTTAAATGACAATTTGGAATCCACATGTGATATGGGGGCATGTAAGACAACACCTACCTCCTCAAAATTCTTCTGTCCTTACGGGGTTGCCAAAAATCCTACTTTGGATGCGGAATTGGCTTTTGAAGATTCATTTGGAGGAACTGTATTTTATCAGTCAAACAGTCATTGTCATTACTGGAACCAAAAGGCAAATGCGGTAAATTCTCCGATAACATTGATGAACTATGATTATGCGATTGCCGAGCTCAACTACGTCAAACATTTCGGAACAAGATCTCTGTTGATTTTGGACGAAGCACATAACATCGAAAACAAATTAATGGCTACAATGGAAGTCAGCTTGTACAATAGACGTCTTGAAAAAGACATAAGCAAGGCAATATCTCCCGAAACATTAAAGGATGGAGAAATTGAAGACTGGAAGATGGAAATCGATGCCATAAGGGAATCTTATGAAGACATTGATTTAAAGGATGTCAGTAAAAACAAAGCAGACAGAATAAAATCAACCATTTCAAGGCTCAAAACTTTAAGAAATAACCTTGAAAGCGAACCTAAAAACTGGGTTATAGATACTGAAGAAACCGGCGTCACATTCAAGCCATTGAGAGTTCACAGATATGCAAAAAGCAATCTCCTAAAGTATGGTGATGTTGTAATATTTATGAGTGCAACAATTCTCTCTCACAAGATGTTTTCCAAATGGTTAGGCCTAAATCCGAATGAAGTATATCATATTAAGGTTGACAGTCCGTTTACTAAAGAAAAAAGACCAATAATTCTTAATTTGGCAGGTAAAATGTCCGCCAATAGAATCAAAGCCACAGCTCCAAAAACCATTCCGATACTGCAAGAGATTTTAAAGGAGCATGAAGGTGATAAGGGTCTGATTCACACTCACAGTTATAAATGCCAGCAGTACATTACCAATAATCTGTATAATTCCAGATTAATTACTCATACTCCAAAAAACAGGGAACAGATATTGGATTTCTTTGAAAAAGATGAAAATCCTTTGGTATTGGTTTCTCCTTCAATGAGCGAAGGTGTTGATTTGCCTTACGATAAGTGCAGATTCCAAATTATCTATAAGATACCCTTCCCTTACTTGGGCGATAAGCAAGTAAACATGAGAATGAAAAGAGACAAGAAATGGTATGCATATAAGACTGTAATGACCTTGATGCAGGCTTACGGTCGTGGAATGAGGGCAGAAGACGATTCATGTTATACTTACATAATCGACAGTGACATTAACATGCTGTTTAAAAGCCCAATGTACAGGTCTTTAATTCCGGATTTCTTTAAAGAAGCTGTTGTTAGGGTTAAAAAATAAGCGGACCTGGAGGGATTTGAACCCCCGACCTTAGGATCCGAAGTCCTACGTCATTCCTGACTAGACTACAGGCCCAAAAAATAATTATTCTTTTTTCTCTTCAGAATCAATAGAGATAATTGGAATATCATCAATATCTTCCACTTCTGCGAAAATATCATCGATGGATTCATTATCGAGTTGAACTTGTTCATATTCAATTTCTTCGATTTCCTCAGCTGTCAATTCTTTTTTTCTTTCTTCTTTTTCTTTAGCTGGAGGCAAATCTTCGATTTTTTCTTCACAAACATCAGATTTATTTTTAGAAACAGTTGGTTTTTTAAGTTTTTCTTTTAAATCCCCCATATCAAATTCTCCTATTTTGTAAGATTCTTTGTCTAGTGGGATTTTGCTGTTGGGAATAATTTTAGGTTCTGGTTCATTTTCAGTGGTGGTGTCTTTTTTGTCAGTATCGTTGTCGATAGAGTCAATACTATCAGTTATTCCCTTAAATGGAAGTTGTAAATCGAATATTTTAATAATTCCGTAAGCTAAGAATATTAATCCGAATGCTAGGACAATAACAAAAATAAAGTTTGTTTCACCTGAAACAACGTGATCTATAACTCTGTCACTGCGGGATTCAAAAATGAATCCTGAAATTACTATTAATATGATTCCGATTATTGTACTTGCAATAGCTAAAATCGGTGTTTTTCCAATTTTTGCATTGACAATAGTATCGAAATTTTCTGAAATGTCTCCCATGATGTCTTCAGGATTTTCTTCGATTTCTAAAGTTTCGTTTATCTCTTCTGCGTCTTCTTCATTAGGAGTATTAATAATAAAATTCTCATCAATTGGGGTTTCTTCTAAATTTATAGCATTGTCTAATTCATCACCTGGGCGGTAGATAAATTCGTCATCTATTTCTAATTCATCGTAATTGTTTTGATCTTCGTTGAGATAGTCTATTAACTCACTATCCTCTTCGACATCATCATAAGTTGAGAATTCTTTTACATTATCCTCTTTAATGTTATGAATCATGTCTTTTAAATTAGAAATTCTATGCTCTTTTTCTTTAGAATCTTTCATATAAACCCTCAGTCGTATTCTCTCCAAGTATGTTTGCACTCGGTACAAGTAAAGAAACGTGTAGGTGCTTCATCAGCACTACGAGTTTGTTTTAATTCATAATAAGCTTTATCATTTCCACATTCTGGACAAGTTTCTGTTGTAGTTGGGCGTACATCAACATCTTCACCTAACATTTTAACGGTTTCTTTAGCTTCAACTTTCTTTGAAACCTCATAGTCGTTAGTGTCTGATAATTCATCAGAGTATCCGCAACTATTACATTTTAAAACTCCATCACTAGGAAGCATCATTGCTCCACATTTTGGACAAAATTCCATGTAACCTCTCCCCTCAATATTCGATAAATTTTTTATATATTCTAATAATTTTTTTTTCAACTTATTTAAATATATAGCATTAAATACTACTTTTAGCTTTTTTTAAGCAATCATTTATTATTTTTACATGGTCAAAAGCAATATTGATATCTTTAAGTTTTTCTTGAGAAAATATTCCAATATCACTTGCATCATCATCTGCTTTTTTATGGGCAAAATCACCTTTAGCTGTGTATGCAACTGTAACGGTATGGCCTCTTGGGTCTCTGTCAGGTTTTGAATAGACATTTACCAAATCAATCAGTTCAACATCAATATTTGTCTCTTCCTTAGCTTCTCTTATGGCTGTATCTTCAACGCTTTCACCATACTCGACAAATCCTCCAGGCAAAGCCCAATAATCTTTATAGGGATCATTTTTTCTTTTAATTAAAATAAAATTAAAATCATCGTCAAAAATAAAGATATCAGCTGTAAGTGAAGGAATCTTGTAATTTGCCATCAAATCACATAAAAAATAATATTGAAGCTATAAAGCTTCATCGATAAGTTTTCTAAATTCAGAACTTTCTTTTTGAAGTTCTTCTGCTGCTTTTTTCAATGCATTTCTTGGTCTTTTTCCTCTTTTGGTTTTGATGGTCATTTCTGGTTTTCCGGTAAGAGGGTGATCAATATTGTAAACAGCATATTCAACATCAGGGTCTTGCATTAAAATGTGTCTTAATGCATTGCAAACACCGTGACTTTCATCTTTTACAATAAAAGTTAATTCTAAAGTTTTATCTTCTACAATTTCAAAGTTTTCCATTTTATCAACCTTAATTAATCATTAACATAGTTTTTAGAGACTTTACGTCTTTCTTTTTTATTACATGTATTACATTGAAGTTCATTTGCCTTTTGTGTAGTATGCATAAAATCTCTACAGCGAGTACACATTGCTTTTAAGACTCCACAATCTTCATCCACGGTACCTAAATCAACATTATCTCCAGTGATTTTCACAACTTTTGCCTGAATAATGTCGCCTATTCTAAAAGCATCTGATAATTTTTCTAAATAATCTTTTTTTGCTTGTGAGATGTGGATAGCACCCATATAAGGCAATGCTAATGGTCTTGCATTGTCTTTCATGCACTCGATTTTAACATTTGCTCTTTGTGGTTTAATGTCAGTGATTTGACCATAAACGGTGTCACCAACTTTTAAAAGAGCAGGTTTTGCATCTGACACAACAGAAATAACCTTCATTTTTTGATTAATCTGAACATTTCCAAGTACTGCTGATTTAATTTCACCATTATCATCATAAGTACCTTCGCCTGGGAGGTATTGCTCTATAATTCCTAGTTTATCTCCAGGCATTGCAATTTGTTCTTCTTTTGTATTCATAGTAAAATCACCAAAATAAAGATTTTATAAAAATTTCTTTAATATAATAATTTTATTTATGTTTATATTTAAAACTATTTGTACCTTTCATGGAACAATATTTCGTCCAATTGATAATTTTCCCATTCACGTTTGTTTAAAACTATTTCAAGTTCTTGTGGTGTTAGCAATGGCTTTTTGTACATTTGTGAATCGTCAATAGCGATTCTCGGACAAGCACTTACAACAAACGCATCCAAATCTAGGTAAGGCAGCAATACATCGGGGGTCACATTGTCAACTAAGATAATGTATGCTTCCATTTTCGCATCTTCGAGGGTTTTTTTAATTTCTTTTGCAAGTTTCATCCTGTATTGGCCTTCCTTTGAAGAAACCAATATTCCCCATTTTTCAGCACTTCTTGCTTTTGTGATTCTTGCAAATCTTATTCTTAAAATTCTATCTGCATAATCGTCCATTCGTCTGATTTCACTGTTGTATGGGTCAAGCGCCAAAACTGGAGTGTTTGAAAATAAGTTAATTCCAAGCGGGTGGAAGTTACCGCTTCCTATAAACAAGAATATTTCCACATCCAAATCCTTTATGGATGAGAAATTGCACCCTAAAACCTGACCTTTTCTTGTTGAAGGTGAAGATCCTAAAATGACCTCCTTACCATTATCTTCTAAAAAATCCTTAGCTTCATTTAATAAATGCAGGTGTTGGGTTGTAGTTACAAGACCTATTCTGGAGTATTCCTTAAGGTTTTCCAGTGATTTTTCAAGGTCTTTTTTAATGTCTATTTTAGAAAAAGCTTCAATGAATACTGTTGGAACTTCATATTTTAAGGGAAGTGGAGTATGACCGTAGTGAACAATCAAATCAACTGAACCTTTCATCTTATAGTCACTGACATCGCAGGCTCCAAAACAGGGATCGCCTGAAATTATGACAGTTGCATCAGTCTCCGCCTCGATTGCACGAGCGATTTTTGTGGCCTGTATTTTCAGACCTTCCGGAAACTGAATACCGACAGTTTGAGCATCTTTTGAGTTGATTTTACGGATTACTTTGTTCAAATCCATTTCATACATTGACATTTTAATCTTCGATTGTTTCTTGAATGACTACTTTGCCGTCAATAACATCTAATTTAACAAGGGATAATACATCTATTCCAGTTTCTTTTTTAACAATTTCTTTTCCAGTGCCTTTATCAATAATAGCTACTACAGATTTTAAATCTAACCCCATGTCTTTTAAGGTTTTAATTAACGCTACTAATGTTCCTCCAGTACTTACAACATCATCAATGAGCAATATTTTTTCACCGGCATGCAAATCGTTGACATAAAGGTTTGATGAACCGTAACCAGTTTTTTGATAAACTTCTGTTTCACCAGGCAGACCATATTGTCTTTTACGGATTACAACAAAAGGAATGTCGGTTGCAAGGGACAATGCAGTTGCTAAATGTATTCCCATTGCTTCAACTGCCACAATTTTATCAATATCTAAATCTGCATATTTATAAACAGCAAGAGATAATTCTCTAAGCATTGTTGGGTCCATTGCAGGAACACCATCGCTGATTGGATTTACAAAGTAATTATAATCTCCTTTCTTAACAATTGGAGATGCCTCTAAAGATTTTTTCACTTCTTCTAACATAGTCTCACACAAAAAATTTTAAAACTTGGATAAATATAAATATAGTTTAATATAATTATATAAGTTTGCTAATTAGAATTATTTTAAGTGATTAATATGCTTGGAAATTTGGGAGAAAATCTTACTAATACTATGAAAAAATTAGTAGGAATGTCCGTTATTGATAAAAAGACAATAAAAGAAGTTGTAAAAGATATACAACGTGCTTTAATTCAATCTGACGTTAACATTAAATTAGTTTTAGATTTATCAAAAAAAATAGAAGCAAGAGCTCTTGAAGAGGAACCTCCAAAAGGAATCACTCCAAGGGAACATGTTATAACTATCATCTATGAGGAAATGGTAAATCTTCTGGGCAGTGAAGCTGCCGGTTTGGATATTAATGAAAGGCCTTATAAGATTTTGTTCTTAGGTCTTCAGGGTAGTGGTAAGACAACTACTATCGGTAAATTATGCAGATATCTGCAGAAAAAAGGTTTCAACCCGGCTGTTGTCTGTACAGACACATGGAGGCCGGCTGCTTATGAGCAATTGAGACAATTAACTGAAGAAATGGATATTCCTCTATATGGTGATCCGGAAAATAAGGATGCACTTGATTTAGCTCAAAAAGGATTAAATGAATTCAAAAACAGAAAAGTTATCATTTTCGATACTGCAGGAAGACACAAGCAGGAAGAGGACTTAATTGCAGAAATGGATGAATTGGATGATATCATTAATCCTACTGAAGCTATTCTGGTCATTGACGGAACCATCGGTCAGCAAGCAGGTGAACAGGCAAAGGCGTTCTCACAGGCAACCGATATTGGTTCAATTATCATTACAAAACTGGACGGTTCAGCAAAAGGTGGGGGTGCAATGTCTGCTGTTGCAGAAACCGGCGCTCCAATTAAGTTCATCGGTACAGGGGAGAGAATAGATGACTTTGAACTCTTTGACCCTGAAAGATTCATTTCAAGACTGCTTGGAATGGGGGACATCAAATCCCTTATAGAAAAGGCAGAGGAAAATATCGATGAGGACATTGCAGAAAAAACCATGAACAACATGCTGACAGGTAAATTCACACTGATGGACATGAAAAACCAGTTTGAAATGATGAACAAGATGGGTCCGATGCAGCAGGTCTTAAACATGATTCCAGGTATGGGAAACAAAATTACAAAAGAAGCATCCAAAATGACTGAAGACAAGATTGACTCTTATAAGATTATGATGTCTTCCATGACCGAAGAGGAAATGTTAAACCCTAAAATCATAAAACAGTCACGTATCCAAAGGATAGCTCGTGGATCAGGTTTTGAAGAAAGTGAAGTTAAGGAACTTTTAAAATACTATAACAATACCAAAAAGACCATGAAAGGACTTGGAAAACGTGGAGGCCGTTTAGGTGGCGGTGCAATGAACAGAATGATGGGACAATTCATGAACAGATAACATGTATGAATTAGCTAAACAAATTTTAGATGCAGCAGATGGAAAGATCTGTAAAAACTGTCTTGGACGCAAGCTTTCCAAAACAATCGAAGGCACCAACAACATAGAAAGGGCAGATAAGGTTTGCAGCGAGTTAAATATCAATCTTGATGATGTTGAATGCAGCATCTGTGATAACTTATTTGACAAGCTAAATGATGAATTATATGAAAAAATCGATGCCAAAATAAACCAGTTGGGTGTTGAATTTGAAACATTCCTTGTCGGGTCCAAAATCCCAAAAGACATTCAAAAAAGGGATGAGGAATTATCTGAAAAGTTCTCTTTAAATGTTGAAACCATTAAAAAGGAAGTCAACAGATTAATCGGCCTTGGAATCTGGGAAAAGTATGATAAGGAAGCGGAATTCGAAAGCCAGGACATTGTTTTTAACATTGATTTAACCAAAGAGCCTAAGGTAAAAATTCAAATCAATCCTCTATATGTTGAAGGAAAATACAACAAGCTGAAACGAGGAATTCCTCAAACAAAATGGCCATGCAGCAAATGCAAGGGTAGAGGATGTGAAGAGTGCAACTTCACAGGAAAACAATACCCTGAATCAGTTGAGGAGCTGATTTCCGAGCACTTTTTAAAAATAACCAAAGGCCGTGAAGCAAAATTCCATGGAGCCGG
>JAFUCN010000001.1 GCA_017459665.1 Methanobrevibacter sp.
CTTTGTAGGATTGATTATATCAACAATGTTGTTTAGATTTTCGTGCATTAATGGTAATTCTGCTTGTCCATGGTTTCCGATTATCCCATCAAGTAAAAATCCATTTAAAACATCCATTATTCCTGAAAATTTGGCATTTGCGGGTTCTTTTTTCATTAAACTATTGTTTTTTACTTTAAATTCTTCTCTAACTTCTTTAAAGTCAGGTATTTCAAAGTCAGAACCATCACCTGCAAATAAGAAAAATCCATTATATGTTTTAAATAAAGGATTATTGGTGCAATAATTGATATTTTTTAAATATTCTTTGTTTATTTCTTTAAAAACATCAGGATTAACGAATGTTCTTTGTTGGGAGAGATTCTGTCTTGTTAATTCAATATCCATGTCACCAAATTTGTCTTCTATAAAATCATCCAAATCATTTTGATTTGCAGATCCTTTATTAAATAAAAAGAATGTCGTAATCGCTTTGAAATTAAATTTACGTTCTCTAGTAAATTTATTTTCAGTGTTAACAAATTTTTCATAGTTTGATAAAACTGTATCAATGGCAGATTCATAAAAATAAAACATTGAACCACCATTAACAGTTTTTATTTAAAATAAATAAGTTAAATCTATTTATTTTAATTTTTAACAGTTCTTCGGCAGAATTCATATTTTCTACTTTTTCACAAAAAATAGAAAAATTAATTAATGAAATGCCCCAATATAATAATGAGGACTTGTGTTTTATTCTCATACTTATACATATGTCCTCAATTACTATATAAACCTTTTTTAAACACCAAAATGAGATTTATTAACTTAATTAAAATGTAAATTAATTATGAAGATAATATATCTGTAATTATTGATAAATAACTAATTTTAACCAATAGTTAATTAAAACAATGAATTTATTCATTTAAATTATATTTGTCCAAATAAGTTTAAATATAATAAAAGCCAAATAGCAGTTTAATCAAAGATTAACAATAATTAAATTACTAATTTTAAAAAATAAAAACAATAAACACTAATTGAAACCAATAAAGACACTACATTATAATAATAAATAAATAAACCTAAAAAATCAAATTCTTAAATTGACGGCAGTGTAAAAATAGCATTATTAATAACAATAAAAAAAAATTTTAAAAATAATTAAATAAAAAAAGTGTAAAAAAATATGAAAAAAAGCTTATTTTTGGGTTTGTTCTAACCTAACAAGCCTTGTTACATATCCAGCAATTTTATTTCTTAAGTGTTTAGTACTTACAGTTGAGTATTCTTGTACTAATTTTTTGTTTTCTTCAAAATCAGTAGTGAAAACACCTTTGTGAGTTTCAATAAGTTCTTTTGCTAAACGTTTAACAAATGAAGTTCTAATATTGCCCATCAACAATCCTCCTTAATATTTCTTTTTGCTCATTTTTACTTAAAATAGTTAGCATATTCACGATTTGATCAATTATATCAATGTCGAGACCTTTCTCTTTAGATATTAATTCAACTCTTTCATGAACTGCATCTTCTCTACTTTTATCAAAAATAGGCATTCCAAGATATTCCTTAGAAAGAGCTATATTCTTTGCAAGAGAGGTTCTTTGTGAAATCAAATCAAATAATTCTTTATCAATTTCATCAATACGTTTTCTAGACTTTTCAAGAAGTTTTTCCGCATCTTCTTTATTTTCAAAAGACTTAATCCCATCAACCTCTGTCAAAAAATCACCGAAATTTGATAATAATGATAATAATATAATTTATTGCAATTCTACTATATAAATCATATGATTATTTACAATATTTTGCAACCTACATTGTCAACTTCGGTAGGAATAACTTCCCCTTCATACTTACTCCATGATTCCTTAACCTCATCGATTGATTCATCATCGACAATTGCAACAAATGAGGAACCTGTTCCAGAGAGTCCTGAAGCCAATGCTCCTGCTTCCAGTGCATCAATAGCAATTGAAGAGTTAAAACCTAAAGTTGCTGAGTAAATTAAACCATTTAAATTCAGGGCTTTGAAATAATTTTTTTCCTTTGCAAAGCCAAATGCGGTTTCAACTAATGGTGCCAGTAATTTCATCCTCTCAGGATTTGAATCACCGGATTTTGAATAAAAATTAGGCATATAAACTAAAATCTTATAATCATCCATCTTTTCTTTTATGATGAATTTCCTGTTTTTGTTATCAGTGGCGACAACACCTCCGAAATAGGATGCTGTTGCATCATCAAAAGAACCTGTAATTGTAACACCGGCTTTAAGTGATGCATCAATAGCCATGTTGATTATTTCCATATCGCTTAATGGAGTCAAGTCAAACTCTTGTGAAATTATTGAAGAAACTGCCTTAACAATGGCATTTGATGAAGCGCTGCTGCTTGAGAGACCTGATGCCATAGGCAAACTGGATTTTGTTTTTAGCTCAACGCCAAACTCAGATTCATCAATATTGTAGTGAGTATAAACCATTTTGGCACAGAGTTCCATTAAAGTGTTGTCCGCACCGACATCGTTAAAACAGACAATTGAATCATTAACTGTTTTAGCCTCACATTCTATATCCAATCCAATTCCGAATGCTGAACCGAAACCTGTTGCAATCGCATTGATTATTGTTGCTGAACCTGGAGATCTGATTATCTTTTTCATTCTTTTACCTCATCATATGGAATTATAACTTCAGAAAAGTCTTTTGCACGGTTACGTGCATTCATCGATAAGACCATCCTTAAGTCTTCATCATTAATAATTTCATCGATACCTCGAGATATTGAAGAGATATCTTTAGGATTTACAAGCAAACCAACATCATTGTTGATTATTTCACTGATTCCACCAACATCACTACCTATTACTGGTTTTCCACAGGCCAACGCCTCTATTAAAACCAACCCAAAGCTTTCAGAAAATGACGGTAGCACCAAAACATCACAACTTGGAATAATTTTTTCAACATCATTTCTTGAACCTGTAAATATTACATCCCCAATGTGTTCTTCCTCAACCTTTTTGGATAATTTTTTAAATTCCGGCCCATCACCAACAATGACCAGATAATAATCGCTTTTAGCAATTTTTTTAGCTTCAAGAAGAGAATCAACGTTTTTTCTTTTAATTAGATTACCTACAAAAAGAACAACAGGCTTATCCTCAAGTTTATGTTCTTTTTTAAATGAATCATCCTTTCTGGAAGAGAATTTATCAATATCTACGGAATTCCATGAAATTTTGGTTTTATTGGCAATACCTGTAACACCAGTAGCAATTATTTCATGTCTTAATGCATTGCTGACTGCCAGCACTACATCAGCATCATTTAAAACATTTTTAATGGTTGATCTCATAAAGGATTGTTTTTTATACATTTCAAACATGTCTGAACCGTGTGCTGTAACATAAGTCTTTATGCCATGTTTTTTACCGACTTCCACAGCAGCAGCTCCGGCAGGAAACAGATAATGTCCGTGAATAATGTCAATGTCTTCTTTTTCAATCAATTTTTCCAATGCTTTTTTTGCATTTTTCTTAAACATCAACCCTCTAACGCCTGGAACATTCAAACCCTTAGTCCCAATAACATGAATTCCATCAATATCCTTAAGTTCCTTGTGAGGATATGTTATTACATAAACTTCATGGCCTTCTGCAACCAGCTTTTTAGATAATGTATGAATATGAACGCCAACTCCACCAACATGAGGGGGGAATTGACCAACCATTGCTATTTTCATTAAATAAACCCCAATTATATTCTATACCTATATTTCAAAATTGTTGTTTAAATAATTTCCTTCCATATCCACCAAAATGACATTTAAATCTAAATCAAAGCGCTGTTTACATCTATCTTTAATGGCTAGAGCAATACTGTTGGAAACTTCAAATGAAACATCAAGTTCATCTAAAATAGACATCATATCATCAGTTGTTTTTGAATCAAATAGTCTTTGTAGATTCTGCCTGTCCACACCGCACAATGCCGCATGAGTAACCATTATCTCACGCCTTCCGTCGGCAACGGCATGTTTTGTATCGAATATTCCGCCAGCAACCTTGATCAGTTTGCCCATGTGTCCGAAGAATGTGAATTTTTTAATTCCCCTCTTTTCGGCTTCTTCGAACATGAAACCTACAAAATTACCTGTTTGAACAATCTGTTCTTTAGTAATGTCCAAATTGTTTAAAGCTAATTTCTCACCGATATTTCCCGGAACGAAAACTAAATCATGAATATCTGAGGCAAGCGCCACATCAAGTTGAGTAACGATAGAATTCTTATAGGCATCACTTGACATTGACCTTGCAATGCCAGTTGTTCCTAAAACTGAAATTCCACCGACAATCCCCAATTTGGAATTCATAGTCTTTTTAGCTATAGCTTCTCCTTCAGGAATAGAAACAGTAATTTTAGCAATTTTTCCTTCAGGAACTTTATCTGACAAGTTTTTAACAATCATGCGACGAGGTCCAGGATTTATTGCATAATCCCCCACAGGAATCTGAAGTCCTGGTTTTGTAATCTTGCCAACACCTTCACCGCCAGTAATGATAACATTAGACTCTTCATCTGTTTTATCAAATAATTCGACAGTCGAAACGATGGCCAATCCAACAGTGACATCAGGATCATTATATGGGTTTTTATGGGCTACAGCATATGCTTTGTTGGATGAAACAATTTTACACTCATCAATGATTATATCCAAAGTTTTTTTAGGAGTTTCAACCTTGACGCAAACAATATCTGGAGTATCTAAGATTGCATCTAAAGCTGCAAGAGAGCATGCGGTCGCCACAGTACCTGTTGTAACACCAGTATAATTCTCATCAGACATTTTACTAAAAAAAATTATAAAAAAAGAGTGAATCTATAATAAAGATTCTAATTTTTCAATGAGTTCATAATCGCTAGGTGCACCGACAAAAGCAACGTCACCATCAATTACGATTGTAGGAACTGCCATGATTTGATATTCAATAGCTCTTTGTCTATTTTCTTCGCTTTCATCAATTTTAATTGATTCTACATCAATTGCATCGCCTAATTTGTCTTTTGCACTTTGAGCAGCATCAATTGCTGCAGGACAATGTGGGCAGGAATTAGTTGAAAATACTTCTACTTTAATTGCCATAGTAAAATCTCCTATAGTTTTTGTAACTATTTTATTTTTTTTATATATATAATTCTTACCCATACGAATAGATACCAAATGCTCTCTAGAAATATTTAATATATATTAACAAAATAAAAATTATTGATTAAAATGGAAAATTTAGACGATGACATTAAAAAAATAATAAACAGTGCATATCCATACATTAAGGAGTTCAATCCTGCACAAAAGGCAGTGATTGAATCAGGATACCTTGAAGATAAATCAAATTACATAATATGCATTCCAACTGCTAGTGGAAAAACAGTTTTAGGAGTGCTGCCTGCCCTAAAAACCATTTTAAATGGTGGAAAAGCTGTTTATGCAGCGCCTCTTCTCTCAATTCAAAACGAAAAAGTAAAAGAGTTTAAAGCATTTGAAGACCATGGAATTAACGTCGGAAAACATCCTTCAAGCAGCGATTTATCAGTTATGGTTTTTGAATCATTCGATGCGCTCACTAGATTTTCCTGGAACGTACTTAGGGATGTTGATACATTAATCATCGATGAATTTCACATGATTGGAGAATTCACAAGAGGACCAACACTTGAAGCTGCAATAACAAGAGCAAAAATCATCAATCCGAGCATGAGAATAATTGCACTATCAGCAACTTTAAGAAACATTGAAGAGATTGAAGGATGGCTTGAAGGAACCTGCGTTGAACATGACTATAGGCCTGTCCCACTGAATAAAGAAGTGCTGGATGCTGAAATGTTCAATACCAAAAACAAAAATGATGTCATTGTCAAAGTTGTAGAAAAAGCCATTAAAGACAAGTCCCAAGCATTGGCTTTTGTCTCAACAAGACGATTTACCGAAAGTCTTGCCACTTACGTTTCTAAAAAAATCAATAAAAAGATTAATGTGGAACAGAGAAAGCGCTTTAAGGAAGTATCCGAAAAGATTCTTGAAGTTCCAAAAAGAAAAGGATCACTTCCAACAAGCACCTGCCTTAAGTTGGCAGAAGCATGTGAATATGGAGTTGCATTCCACCATGCAGGCCTTTTCAATGAGCAAAAAGAAATAATCGAAGATGAATTCAGAAAAGGAAACATATTAATGATCACTGCAACTCCAAGCTTAATGTATGGAGTTAACTTACCTTCAAAAACTGTTGTAATAAGAGACCACACCCGATGGACAGCCAACGGCCCTCAGCCAATTCCTGTCTTTGACTACGAACAGATGTCCGGAAGAGCCGGAAGACCGCAGTATGATGATGTGGGATACTCATATCTCATCGCAAAAACCATGGATGAAGCCCAAAACCTGCAGGAATATTACGTTGAAGGAGAAATTGAGTTAACCAACTCAAAACTGGTTGACAATAAGGATGCAATATACAGACAGATTATAGCTCAAATTGCCTCTTCACTTTCCAAAAACCTGGATGAGTTAACAGACTTTTTTGGAAAAACACTTTATGGCTATCAGATGAGCAATAACCCCTCAATGTCACTGTTTGCTGCAGACAGCTTAAGATATGAGCTTGAAAGTGCTCTTGAATTTTTACTTCAAAACGGAATAATCAGAGCAACTCCAGAAGGTCTTAAGACAACTGATTTCGGTACTTTAATAGCAAAATCCAACTATACCGTTGAAACAGCAGTCAAAATTAAAGAATATATCTCAACAATTAATGAAATTAACCCAGAAGAGTTCATTTATGCACTGTCTGAAACTCCTGATTTGCCATTAATTTCATTTAAAGGAAGAAAATCAAAAGATCCAGTAAGAGATAAATTATCCGAAGTCGGATTGTTTGCAGTTGATATAGGAAATCCTGAAGCTACAACCGTTTCACTAATTGAATGGATTAATGAGAGAAGCGAATATGAAATCGAAAACAGGTATAGCGTTTACTCAGCATCTACAAGAAGGTCCGCTTATGAAGCTTCACGTCTTGTTAAATTTGCCAAAAACACTTCCGAAGTTTTAGGAAACTACTCCAATCTGAAAGACTTTGACATATTATCTGCCCGATTGTATTACGGTGTTAAAGAAGACATAATACCATTAGTGGTTGGTGTTAAAAGACTTGGAAGAAAACGTGCCAGAAATCTGGTAAACATCTTTGGTGACAATTTAAGTGGAATATCTCAAAGTGAATTGCAGAAAGTTGAAGGAATCGGCCCTAAACTTGCTGAAAAAATAAGTAATTTTGTAAATAATTAAAAAAGGTGGGATTTAACCTCCACCTTCAGCAACATTAGAATCAAGTTCAAGGTCTTCTAATGCTTGTGCTTTTTCTTTCATAGCTTCAATGTCGATATCGCCGTCATCTTCTTTATCATAATAGGTGGATGTCTTAATGTCCTTTTCATCAAGCAATTCCACTAGTTTTGCACGATACCACAAGTTGGTTTTATCAATCTTTACCCAATCAGCGCCATCTTGTGTTTTTACATCAACAACTTTGCCTATTGTTCCTGTGTCAACATATCTGACGTGTGAGTCAAGAGGAATTTCAATATCTCTTGCATCTAAAACCATTTTGAAAACCTATTTTAGTTTTATTCTTCTGTAATTTCAACTTCAACGGTTTCTGCATCTTCTTCTACTTCTTTTGGAATTTCCTTATTTAAGATGACATAAGCACCGATAGTAGCGATATCATCGAAGCTTATTTCAACTTCGTCTTTAGAGAAGATGTTTTTTTGCAAGGTTAAAGTTACATTTTCGATTTTACCAGTTTCAGCATCAAAATCAACATTGTCGACTTTACCTACTTCGTATGCGTTTTTGTCTAATACAGTAGAACCTAAAAATTCTTTAATTTTCATAATTTCACCTTCATGAATTATATAATTATATATAAATCATTAACTATTTAAATAAAACGCGTATATAAAATTAACTATTAATAACAGTGGTGAAAGAATGGAAAAAGCATGTCGAATAATTATAGAAGATATTCTAAATGGCAAAATATCTACTCGACGTGACCTCGAAGTTGCAAAAAGACAGTTGTGCCGTGATTTGAAATTATCAAAATTCATGAGCAATGCAGACATTTTAGAGTTTGCAAAACCTGAAGAAAAGGAAATCGTTTCAGGAATATTAAAGAAAAAACCAACCAGAACAATGTCCGGCGTTGCAATTGTTGCTGTAATGTGCCATCCCCACAAATGTCCTCACGGAAGATGTTTCTATTGTCCGGAAAGCGATATAGCCCCTCCAAGTTATACTGGTGAGGAACCTGCTGCACTGAGAGGAAGAATGTATGATTTTCACCCATATGTCCAATGTTTCAACAGATTAAAACAGCTTAAAAAGATAGGCCATCCTATCGACAAGGTTGAACTTATTATAATGGGCGGAACATTTCCATCAAGAGATTTATGCTATCAGCAGTGGTTTGTTTCACAATGCCTGAAGGCAATGACTGATTTTGGACTGATTATTGAAAACAAGCCTAAAAACTATGAATACAATATGGATTTTGATGAAATCAGATCTTTTGAAAAAGGCATTTTGAAGACATATCCTCCAAACGATTACGTATTGATTGATGATGTGCAGAAAGCCAATGAAAACTCAAAGGTGAGATGTGTAGGAATGACCTTTGAAACACGTCCGGACTACTGCAAAAAAGAACATATAAACAGAATGCTTGACTTTGGTGTGACAAGAGTTGAATTAGGCGTTCAGACATTATCAGATGATTTATACAAAAAGATAAAAAGAGGCCATACAATAGCTGACGTGATAGAAGCAAATCAGCTTTTAAGAGATTCAGCCATTAAAGTGGCCATGCACATGATGCCTGGACTGTTTTCAGATGAAAAGCAGGATTTGAAAATGTTCAAACAATTATTCAGTGACGATAATTTTAAACCGGACATGCTTAAGATTTATCCATGTCTTGTAACAAAAGGAAGTGAATTATATGACTTGTGGAAAGCAGGAAAATATGAACCATATAGCGACGACGAAGCTGTTGAATTAATTACTAAAGTAAAAAGAATTCTTCCGAAATGGGTTAGAACCATGAGAATCCAAAGGGATATTCCATCAACCCTGATTGAAGCAGGGGTTAAGAAATCTAACCTGGGAGAGCTTGTTTACAACAGATTAGATGAAGAGCACATTAATTGCCAATGCATACGCTGTCGTGAAATTGGCCATAAAAAAACATCCAGAGAATATAGTTTAGATGAGTTCGAATTATTTAAAGAAAACTATACTGCATGTGAGGGGGAAGAGCATTTCTTATCTATCGAAGATATAAATGAAGAGAGCATTGCAGGATTTTTAAGACTACGTTTTCCTTCAAAAAATCATTTCAGAACTGAAATTGCAGACACAACTGCACTTGTAAGGGAGTTACATGTTTATGGCAACATGATTAAGATTGGAGGTAAAAATCCTAACATCGGCCAACATACCGGATTTGGAGAAAGGCTCCTGAAAGAAGCTGAAAACATTGCTCGTGACAATGATAAAACTGAAATGGCAATTATCAGCGGAATCGGATCCAGAAATTATTATCGCAAATTCGGATATGAAAAGGTCGGTCCATACATGCTTAAAAAATTGACATGAAAATATTTAAATAGATGTTCGTATATATACTAACTAATTAAGAGAGTGTTATTATGTACAATATAAAAAATTCAAAGGAATTGGCAAAACTCATTAACTATACAAATCTAAACAACATGATTTCTGAAAGTGAAATGAGAGAATTTCTTGAAAAGGCAAAAGAGTTGAATTTTAATTCAGTAGTTGTTTCTCCAACATATGTGCCTTTGGCAAAAGAGGTATTGAAAGACACTGAAATCAAAGTCGGAAGTGTAGTCGGTTTTCCACTAGGTTTTGAAGATACTGCCAGTAAAGTGGCCGAAGCAAAAGTATTGGTTGAAAATGGAGCGGATGAAATAGAATCTGTCCTTAATTTAAGTTATCTTAAAGAGGAAAAATACGATTTAATCGAAGAGGAAGTAAGGCAGCTTAAAGAAGCCGTCGGAGATAAACTTCTTAAAATCATCATCGAAACAAAAGCCCTAGAAGACTATGAAAAGGCAAATGCCGCTAAAGCTGCTGAAAAAGGTGGAGCAGATTATGTGAAAAACTCCACAGGATTTGTCTCACCAAACCACATCTTTGAAAATGTTAATGATATTAATATTATCCAAAAACATGCCCCTAAAATTAAAATTGAAATTTATGGCGGAATTGACAATTACAAATTCGCAAACCAGATTTTAACCGGTGGCGCTGATTTAATCGGCAGTAACCAAGGTTACGAAATCGTAAAAAGATACAAAGAATTAAGAGAAAACACTCAAGTAAAACCAAAACCAATCACTTTAACCAAAAAATAGATTAAAAAAATCCATCACCTTTTTTAATCTTCTTATTTCCAATAATTTTACTCTTTGAAATATATTTTAAAAGTTCTAGATACCTAAAATTATCAGGAAAAATTAAAATTCTAAAAAAATAGTAAAGACAATGCCATGGGCCGGACTTGAACCAGCGACATCTAGATCTTCAGTCTAGCGTTCTCCCATCTGAACTACCATGGCATATGGACCGAACGAGATTCGAACTCGTGATCTCCTCCACGTCAAAGAGGAATCATACCCCTAGACCACCGGTCCTATACAACATAATATAATTAGGTTAAAGTAATATATAAAGTTTTCTTGTTGAATAGAACAGTGTGAAAAATAAGATAAAATAAAAAAAATTGACCAAGAAAATGGCCAATAGATTTTATTATACAAAGCTTTTATCGAAAATAACTAATTAGAAAATCTATTTGATTGCTAATTTGATATCTTCAGCTTTTACAGTTTTTCTACCAGCGTGGCGTGCGAAATTAACAGCTTTTTGTGCGATTTCGTCACCTTTTTCTTCTAATGCTTCAGCTAATGCAATTTTTGCATCATCACTAATTCTTTGTGCGCCAGCATTTTTTAAGATACGACCGACTGGTGCGATTGGTAATTCACTCATAATTACA
>JAFUCN010000063.1 GCA_017459665.1 Methanobrevibacter sp.
GGATATTTGTTCCGTCAGTATATATATAGAAAATCCACCGGAACGGGGAGTTTCATATATTAGGTAATTTTGATCTATACCTTCTAGTGTGTTTCCGTTATTTTCATACAATAACTTATAAAAAATTAGCACGTTTTATACCAACAACACAAAAAAAAGAAAAAAAATAAAGAGGTGAAAAAAATATGAGTAAAAAAATAAGTAAAATCAACGTCAGCAAAATGGCTGCAACAATCAAATCAACTGTAGAAAAATCATACAAACTACCAGAAAAAATAACCTACGATAAAGTAAGCTACAATCAAGGTGAAATGGCTTATATCATGGCTTATGCAGTCAATCATCCTGACAAGGATATTGAAATTCCAGTCACTGTTAAGAATGCAGTAAAACCAACTGGTGATTATATTGTTGAGCAGATTAAACCAGGAGATTATAAGGACCAGGCAACACGCCTTGTGAAATATATCAAAGAGAATAAACAATTACCTAACTTTGTCACTACTAAAAAGTCAAAATTAAGAGTTAGAATCAGATTAGAGATATATTCACTTGCGAAAATTGTTGTATGGTATCATAATCATAAGAAATACCCAACAGAGTGCATGTATCAATACACTGTATTCTATAAGAACCCACCAGTCACCAAAGTGGAAAAACCTTTGGAAGTGTTGGCTTACTTTGAAAAAGTATTTAATGTAACTATCCGTAAAATGGATGATGCACTAAGCATAATGAACAATAGGGGCTATGCACACTACTACAACGGAGCCTATACTAACAAAGAAGCAATCGACAGAATCAAAAAAGGCTTAGGCATCAACTGCACAGACGCATTACAATTATTTATGAACATTGTAAAAGCATTAATCAGTAAATACAAAGCATACAAATCTGTTGATTGCTTACACGTAAAATGCAGCAGTGGTGAAGGCCACGTAAGAGGACGCATCACTCTAAACGATGGTACTAAAGTATATCGTGACCCGGCATGCACTTTAAGCAAAAATAGTAAAGGTGCAACCTGTAACTGGTGTACAAAGAATTTCACATTATTAGCAGTAAATCCAAACTGGTTTATGGCTGATTTAAGTGTTTAAAAAGAGGCATTTTTACTGTGATGTGGATCTAAAAATCATGGAAATAGTAACTAGCGAATAGTGAATTTCTCATGTAAAACCTCAATTTTAAAAATTAAAAAACGCCAGTGTTTATTAAAATATATGATTTGTATAATTAGTTTACTCTAACTTTTTTTGGATCTGCTGAGTAAAAAGTAAGTATGTTTTTTTTGACCAGGACATTTTTTTGGTGTCCTGGTCTATTTTTTTTTGGAAAATTTTTATAGTAAAAGTGTCTGATATAGTAGTGTATTTACATTGTTTAGTTGTAGTAAATATTGTTCGTTTTGTTAGGGGCGAACAATTTTCTAGGGTTAATTTTTGTTGTTTTTTTCTTTAGGTTGTTTTTCTAAAAAATTACTTATTAAATCCTACTATATCTCAAACTTATTCTACTTTGAAACCAGCTTCTTCAACAGCTTCGGTAATGTCTGCATCACTTACATCGCCAGACATTGTAATTGTGGTAATTCCAGAATCGAGGTCTGCTTTGGCGTCATCAATTCCGTCAACGTCTTTTAAGGAAAGTTCAACAGCGTTTACACATGATGGGCAGTGCATACCCACAACTTTAATTTCTTTTTCAGCCATAATAAATCACCTTATTAATTATTATGTAATTGATTTATTTAAACTTTTAGTTATGCCTAACTTTTTGGATTTCTTGTAGTCCTTTCTAGATATTTTGTAGTTAATTAGAGTGGATGAGTATATAATCACAATGACTGAACCGATATTGTGAACTAATGCTCCGGCAATTGGGTCTAAAAGTCCAAAAATTGCCAATCCCATGGCAATAAAATTTAAAGTCAATGCAAAGCCAATGCTCAAATTTATTGTTTTAATTGTTTTTCTGGAAATGCCTATTATGTGTGGGAGGTCTTCAATATTGTCTTTAATTAATGCAACATTCGCAGCTTCAACACTAACGTCACTTCCGATATTTCCCATTGCAATTCCGACATTTGCCTTTTTAAGTGAAGGGGCATCATTTATACCGTCACCTATCATTGCGACTTTATTTCCTTTAAGCTGTTCCTGTTTAATGTATTCTGTTTTGTCTTCAGGCAGACAGTTTGATTTTACATTCCTGACTTTCACCTGTTTTGCTATTGCTTTTGCTGTAGTTTCATTGTCTCCAGTGAGCAATGTGGTTTTAACTTTAAGGCGTTTAAGCTGTTTTATTGTCTGTTTTGAACTTTCACGTAGTGTATCTGCAAGAAGTATTTTTCCAATAACTTCTCCATCTTTTGCCACATATATTTCAATTTCATTGTTTTCTGGCATTTCATCATAGTTTAATGCAATTTTTTCCTGTGTTATGAATTTTTTATTTCCTGCAATTATTTTAGAGTTGTTTATTGTTCCACTCACTCCGTTTCCAATGTGCATTTTAAAGTCGCTGACTTCTGCAAAATCACTGTTGTCATAATATTTAACTATAGCTTTTGCCAAGGGATGTTCTGATTTTGACTCAAGTGATGATGCTAAATACAACATCTCTTTGGGATTATCGGAAATTACATTAACGACTTCGGGGGTTCCATAAGTTAAGGTTCCTGTTTTGTCAAATACAATTTCATCTATGTGAGCTAGCTCTTCTATTGATTCGCCATCCTTAACTAGAATTCCGTGTTTTGTTAGGTTTCCAATTGCAGCCATTATTGCAGTCGGTGTTGCAAGTACTAATGCACAGGGGCAGAATACTACCAGTATGGTCACTGATCTAATTATTTCAAATGTTGCAAAAAAGGTTAGGACTGCAGCAGTAAAAGCTATTACAACAATTACTGATGCCCATTTGTCAGCTTGTCTTACAATTTTCGCATTTTCCGGTGCTGATGATTCAACTAATCTAATTAACTTTTGAAGGGAACTCTCTTCACTTACTTTGGTGGTTTTCATTGTAAATGATCCGTAAAGGTTAATTGTTCCGCTGTATATTTCATCATTTTCTTTTTTGTCAACAGGTATTGATTCGCCGGTTAATGTTGACTGGTCAATTGAAGTTTCTCCATTGATTATGATTCCGTCAGTTGGTATGCTTTCGCCTGGAAGCACTTTTAGAATATCTCCAATGTTTACTTCATCAATACGTATTTTTTCTTCGACTCCATTTTTGATTCTTGTTGCAAATTGTGGTGTCATCTTTACAAGTTCTTCAATTCTTCCTTGAGTTTTTGACACTGTATATTCCTCTAAAAATCCTCCAATTGCCATGATTGTTGCAATTTCACCTGCTGCAAATACTTCACCAATAACAATTGATGCAATAATTGCTAGTGTGACGAGCAAATCCGCTTTTATATCTAATTCGGTTATAAATCCTTCTACACATTCTTTAAATATTGGTACTCCACAGAGTATAACCGCAATCCAAGCAATATAATCGAGAGATAGTATGAAACTTGCGATTACACTTACTGTGGAGATTATTATGAGTAGGATATCTACTTTTTCATCTCTTGTGAATTTCATTTTAAACAGCCCCAATAGTATAGTATACCCAATAGGGTATAAAGTTAATTTAAAAAAAATTAAATTCTGGAGTAGTATTCCAAAATTGTTGAAATGTCGCCTAATGCATCATCTGCATCACCTTGTTCAATTGCATCTTTAACGCAGTGTTCGAGGTGACCTTCTACAATTATGTGTCCAACTTTGTGTAATGCAGATTTTACGGCGTTTACTTGCATCAATATCTGTTCACACGGAATATCTTCATCAATCATGCGGTCAATTGCGTTGACTTGACCTGAGATTTTTTTGAGTCTTCTGTGTAAATTTTCACTGTCCATACATTCTTTCAAATTAACACAACCTATACCTACTAGGGTATATAAATCTTTTAGTATATAAACATTTTGAAAAAATTAAAAAAATAAAAAAGGAGGAAGAAATCAAGATTATGCTTGATTTTCCATTTCTTCAAATTTAGCTGGGAAATATGTGTCTACAACATATTCAAGCCCATATTTTGAGAAAGATTGCTGTTCTGCTTTTTTACCGATTTTAAGCATCTTTTTAATTTCTGTCTGCCAGAAATCACTTTTATACCTTGGGTCTTTAGAAAGCTCTTTAAGTCTCATGACGTCAACATCTTTGAGCTTGTCTGTTGGTAGGTCATAATTGATAATGTCAGATGCGGTTACTCCAATAAATTTGGCATCAGGAGTTGCAAGTTGATCGTTAACGTGAGCTAATTTTGCACTTCCGGAAATGATAACCTGTGCAATGTGGAATCCCCAAGGGTCTCCGTCGTTACAAATATATACTGGTAAGTTTAACTCTTCATTAACTCTTTTAATGAATCTCCTTGTAGCACGGGCTGCTTGTCCTTTAAGCCCAACAATCAAACAGTTAAATCTTTTGTGAGCATTTTCCTGAACTAACCTGTGGAACATTCCCATGGTTTCCACAGCAAGTACTTTGTCTACCTTGTGGTCAAGGAATTCGACTTGGTCAATTGTTGGAGAAATGGTATAACCGGATTTTCCCATTTTTGCAGCATTTATTTCCACTTCATCTAAAAGGGTAATGTCTCCGTAAACTGAAGCTCCATCTTCTTCAGGCATTAGCCCTAAATCTTCACGTGTAACTCCAAGTTTCACTTCAAGGTCTTCACCGATGATGTTTGATTCCTGTTGTGTTTTAAAACTGATTCCCCATCCTTCGGAAACATAATACATTTCCCTGATGGTAGCTGTTTTTTCTCTTGCAACTAAATCCTTACAGAAATTTCCTACATAAACCATCTGCCCTACTTTTCTAATTTGTTTCACATTTCCTAAAGATCTTTTCCCATATCTTTCGCCTAACTCATAGTATCTTTTTGAATCATTGAAAACAATGTTTCCAGTACCACGAGATGGAATTTTAAGACTAGGCACTTTATTTTTTTCAATGTCTTCGATAATTTCCTGACCTAATCCTTTTAATTTATTATAGGTGTATTCTTTTCTTTCTTCTTTATGAGATTTTCCGCTTTTTGGTCTGTCTGCCATCTAAATCACCTAATCTTCGAAACCGTCTTCAACATCATCTTCAATGAAGTTATCTAAAGAAGAATTTCCTTCTTCAACAGAATTTCCAAATTCATCAACTTCTTCCATGATGATTGCATCAAGTTCTTCTTCTTCCTCTTCTTCAACTTTCTCACCAAGCAACTCAGCAAGAGCTCTTTTGGTAACTTTTACAAGTATGTCCTGGTAGTCAGGAACTCCAGTTTCACCAAGTTTTGCAGCTTCTTCAATAATCACAGGCACATATTCTTCAAATACTTTTGAACGTTTTTCTTTTTCTTTTGCTGCTCTTTTAGCCCTTAAGTGTTTTTGAAGTTTACGAGCTAATTTCATGGTAGCTTGTCTGATTTCGTGAACAATTTCAGGCTCTGGTGATACACTCTGTTTTCCTGTAGAAAGATAAGGTACTTGTGTAGAGATAATATTTACGAATAATGTTAATGGAGTGTTGTCCATGTCTCTGAGACCATAACGTTTCCAATCAATACTTTTAAGTGCTTCTGTAATAGCACAGCTTCCTGCATCGAAAGTTAATGGAACTCTGTTTGCAAATCTCATGATTTCTGATTTTCTCTGTTCGTTGACAACTCTACCTGCGTTTCCACCGTATGCAAGACCGGCTTCAATAATAAATGAAACACCACCTGCATAAGTGACAGGTTTTCTTGTAATGGTTGTAACAAATTCAGGCTGCAAGATTTGTTTCATACCTTTTTCAACCTGTTCAGATCCAATAGGAATAAGTCCGTCAGCCGGAGGAGCCATGAATTTCATTTTCTTAAAGCAGGTAACAATAGCTTCAGCTTCCTGGAAACTCATGTCTTTTGGACGTTTGTTCATGTCGATTCCAGTCATCTCAGCAATTTCATCAACTCTTTTATTTGACATTCTGGACATTGATGAAGTTAACATACTTTTATATCTTCTGCTGTCTGAGTTTTGAGACATTGTCATTAAATCGTCTGCACTCACACCTTTAGGGTGAGGTAGGACTTCTTTTGGTTGGACTGGAACGATATCTGCTGCTCTTTTAAATATGTATTTGTGTCCTGATGGGTCCCTGAATGTGATTTTTGCATGAGGGTTACCAATCATGGTTCTTCTGATGTACTCAAATGCACCTTGTTCTGCAAGGGAATATGAAACTTCTTTAAATTGAAGTTCAATGCATACTCCAGTTTGCTCGGCAGGATAGTCTTCTCTTTCCATTAAAATTCCGCGGTTGTTTTTAACATCCATTTGGAATTTCATTTTAACTCCTTTAATTTCATCTCCATCCTTATAGCATGAAATTACACGAGCTGGCTTACCTGTTGTCATCTGGGATAATAAAACACATCCACTACAACCTAAACCCTGCTGCCCTCTTGATTGTATGTTTCTGAATTTTGATCCTGCAAACATCATACAGTATACTTGCATTACATAGTCTTCAGGAATTCCAGGACCATTATCCTTGTGTCTAAGGATGTAATGTTCCTTGTCAACACGCTTTAATTCGATGTCGATATCAGGCAATATTCCGGATTCTTCACATGCATCGAAACTGTTTGTAATCAGTTCGTGGAATACGATGGTTAAAGAACGGATTTTACCAGTGAAACCTAACATCTGCTTATTTTTTCTAAAGAATTCAGATGGGGTTAATCTTTGAAAGTCTTCTTCCCAATCTAATCCTGTTTGTTGTTGTGCCAAGATTTTTTTCCTCCTTATTAATGTATGATTAAATTTATTATAATGACTATATTTAAATGAAATCAGAGAGCATTTGTAATGTAATATTTTTACAGTACCCTAGCTACACCGTTTAAAAATATGGTAAAATAATAATTTAAAAACATGTAGAAAACATAGTATTTACACTATGTTATCTATATATGTTGGTTACAGTATATAAGACTTTGCAATATTTATGAAAATTTTTGTACGAATCTTCCATTAAAATGCATAGTCCGATGTATAATGTCTTGGATGTGTCTTTTTCAAGTTAGAATTTATTATTTCTCAAAATAATGAAAAAGTTGTATGAACTTGGAATAATAAATTAACCTTTAAAATCCCTAAAATGTGAATTTATCTTCAAATATGTAATCATTTAAAAAAATTAATGCTTAGGAGCCAAAACTCCTAATAATTTTTTTCATCAAAGTCGATTCCATCCTTAAATTCGATTTTATCTTCTTCGATTCCAACCAGTTCATTGAATTCTTTTCTTTTCAGGTCTTCTTTTTTATGTTCCAAAAAGCCATAAACGGATTTGTGTCTGGATCCGTTTAATATCATTTCAATAGCCTCTTTTGCAATCATGATGTTGTCCATCTCACCGATTAGAGAAACGGTTTTTCCATAGACTGCCATGTGCACTTCAGCCATTTCCATGATTATCTCACGTGTTTTACCGTCTTTTCCAATAATCCTTCCTTTATGTCTTGCAAGTGCCTTTTTTGATTTTCCAATGTATAATGGTAAACTGATAACTTCGAGATAAATATCATCACTAACCAATTTGAGAGCAACTTCCGGGTTAAATCCACGTGCTACTGCTTTGACGATATGGTTAGCATTCCAAACTCCTAACGGGTCTTCCATGTTTTCACTAGGGGTGATATAGACTGTACCTTCATCGCTGTCAATGTCCAGGATGGTTCCAGTAGCTTTTTCAATGGACTTTTTAACTCCGCCATTGCTTCCAATTAATGCCCCTACTCTGTTTTGAGGTATTTTCAAATAATCTGTTTCTGGCATAATATCACCTTCAATAATAGTTTTTAATTGAAATTATTTAACTTTTAGGATTTTATTAATTAATAATATTAAAGTAAGAATGGGTTGTTTTTAGAAAAATAGTCAAATAATTTTTCAATAGTAATCTTGGCAATATGTCTTAAAAATAGAGATAAAACATCAAATAGTTAATGTTAAATGATTACTTTAAATAATTTAAAGTTGGTCTTTTCATGATTCAAATTCCTCTTTGAATTCTCTATAGAAATTGTAATCATTTTTTAATTGTTTTTTAACAAATCTAGTTAATTCATCAATTTCCATAGTATCAAGGATTTCTTCAATTTCCCTAATGTTTTTTTATTGTCTGGAATTTCTTCATTTGACAATAGGTGAAGACACGCCGCCATATGTTTACATGATTGCTCACCACACTCACATGAAATGGAATCAACATATTTATCATCACATAATTTGATTTTTACTCTAAACTCATAATCATCTAAAACAATTGCATTAACTATATTTCCAGTTTTTTCAATAAATTTAACACGTCCTGATTTGTAATAGTTTTTACCAGTTCCGTTTTCCCGATAGTGAAAATCTAACTACCATTCATGTCCATCAATCAAAAAATCACTTCATTTAAATAATTTTCACATAAATCATCGAATTTTTCTTCATCAAATAGTTCATTTAAGAAGTTATATGCTTCTTTTTTGGAAATAAATTCTTTTTCAAGTTTCATGGAATCCCAAACATTGTTAAATATTTCTTCAAGATTATTAATCTCTAATTGGGAGGTGTAACTTCTAATGCAATCAATGTCATAGTAATTTAAAAGAACATATAAACTATAATAATCCTCATAATCATAAATTGGGTTGATTCTAAAAATATAATTCTTTATTTCTTCTTTCAATGATTCACATATTTCATCTGCATAAACATAGATAAATGCACGGGCATTTATGCAGGAACTGACATACCCAAAGTCTTCACATTCGTGGGCATGTGCTAAATGTCTGTCAATATATTTGAAACCAATTTGAATTAGGTCACTAGATTCATTTTCATCAATGAACTTATAAAAGTCATCAAATTCAAAATCATTTAAGCAAACATCATATAAATCAATCCATTCGAAATCATTTAGGAATTTTTTACCATTTTTGGTAAGTTCAAATTCACAGTTTTCAAAATCAAGGGAGGTAACATTTTCAAGTGCTAATTTGACTAATTTTTTCTTTTTGCCTGAAGCAGTTATCCCATGTTTTTTTAAAATATTTGTCAGTTCATTTGCATTCATTTTTAAGATTTCCTCTTCAATATCAACAGTATCTGATGCAATTGGAGTTATATAATTATTTTCTATAATGTTTTGTCTAAGAAGATGGTCTCCATGAACAGTTTTGAATTCAAGGTTTTCAAAGATTTTATCTAAATTAGGTTCATTTTTCAAATAAAATAATATTTGGTAAGTATCATAATCAAATGATCCTGTAGGATAGTCTTTTCCAAAAACAATATTTTCATCAAGAACAAAACCCGTATTTTCACGGCTAAAAATTGAAAAAGGACTATTTCTTGCATCATAAACGATGTTATTGTCATCTGAATATATCTTTTTTAATTTAATCAAATCACTTCTTTTCATAATACTATTTATTTTATAATAATTAATATAGTTATATGAGCGGTTGGCAGTTAAGTTTTGATGAGGAATCATTAAATGGAGCAGAAAATTGTGAAGTGGAAATTTTGCATGTTGAAGAGGGGAAATTATTGCTAAAGTTGATGGTTTTGAGGTAATTGCACCAAATTGTCTTTCACTCCCCACATTATGTTTCATGTAACTGCAAATCACAATATACTTGCAAACACGAAGCAGCATTAATATTTTACATTGAAAAACACCTGGAATTGTTGAAAGGTAGTCAAAGTGGAGTTGATTTAATAAGTTCAATTGATGAAAATTAGCTTCGCGAATTTCTGAAAAATCAGATGAAACAGAATTTGTCGCTTAAAAAAGCTTTTTTAGATAAATTCAGTCAGGAATCTGTAATCGATAAAGAATATTATATTGATAAATTAAATCAAGTATTTCGCTCAGGTGAAGATAGATGCTTTGTGGATTTTGGAATTTATAATATAGATATGATGGAATATGCATTATCTGAGTTTATGGATAATGAACTGCCAAAAATACTTGAAATGTGCGAACATTCCTTTGTATGTAGTTTGGTTGAAAAGATAGCTGAAGTATTATGGGATGATTTGGCGGTAAGTCATAATTCAGGGTATGGTCTGGTGGAAGATTTATGAAGTACGTTTATATTTTGAAAGATTCAATTTATTTAACTTCAGATGAGAGAAAATCACTTGAAAAAGCTACAAGTGAGATAGTAAGTTATTTATAAATGTTCAATGATTTTTGTATTTTACAAATGTTAAATGGTTAATTTTATATATTATGTTTTTTTCACTACAATTTTATGAAATAGGGTCAATTTTGAACCTAAAACTTTAAATAGATTATGAATAGTAAATTATTTTTATGTATTACTACAAATTTGAGTCAATAGATTTTGAAGAGCAGTATGCTTTTGAACTAATGCATTGGAAAAAATTCACTTCAGCCGAATTGGATGAAATGGTTATAAAAGCAATTAAAACATATATTGAAGAAGATTATGATGCTTATCTAAATTTTCCATGTCATCTGGATATTGGTGATTTGTTTTTTGATGAAATCCTTCAGAATACTTTAGTTAAACTGTTTGGATTTAAAAAGATTGATTTCGAAAGTAGGGTAGAATATGGTGGTGAATCATTATTCAGTGATGATTTTCGCCATAGGGATAGAAAAAATTTTAAAGAAATCTTAAAAGATGTTAAAGTTCCGAAATGTGAAAGTTGTAATGAATCGAATTGTTTAATTGAAAATGAAAGATTTTAAATCGAAATCAAATTAATGGAGGTAATGGTTATGGGATTAACTCCTCAACAAGCATTATTATATTTAGAGAAATACATTTATTATGAAGTTTATCACGACGATAAACGATATGGTTTTTGCAGTGAATATGATAAAAATGAATTTGAAAAAAAATATCCGAATAAATTTGTTTTTAAAGAATTTAATTTTAATTATGATGAGTTTTTATTCGGTGCACGATTGGAAAAATTAATGAAACTATTGGAATCCAATCCGGAAAAAGTTGATGAAGAATTAAAAACTAAAAATATAAGTGATATTCTTTAATTATAATATCTCTTAAGAAAGCTGTTTTACATCATATCACATTTGTGATTTTGCACATTGTCGCACTTTCAAAACTTTTTAATATTTTGTTGAATATATTAGTATTAGAAAAATATTTTTGGAGGAATAAATGATGAACTTTGATTTAAGTATTGATCGTGAAAGTCCATTTCAACCAGGAAAGCCAGTTTCTCCGTATTATTTTAAAGGAAGGCATTATAGTATTCAAAAAATTTTAAGATATTATAATAATGCATGCAACAAGGATGTGCAGCATTTCTTTTTGACCGGAAAAAAAGGAATAGGCAAAACATCTCTAGCGGAATTTGTTAAGCAATATCTTGAAGATAACCATAATGCTTTAGGAATTTACGTTTCCAATAAGGGCCAAAATTCACTGGAAAATCTTGTAACTTCAATATTTGAAGCGTTCTTAAACAATGTGGAAAAAGGATTTTTTGAAAGAAGCTTTGAAGGTTTATTTGGAAGTATTGAAAGTGTTGAATTCCTGGGCACTAAAATTCGCTTCAAACCTGAAGAAGAAACATCAAGAGATTTAGTGGCCAGTTTTCATTATATCTTAAATGAATTAATCAATGATGAATTTGACGATTATGATTGCATCTTTTTAGTAATCGATGATATCAACGGATTGTCCCAACAAAAAGAATTTGTAAATTGGTATAAGAGATTTGCAGACACAATTGAAGTCGACAACTCATTTGACTTGCCATTATATATATTATTTGCAGGATATCCAGAAAAATTTGACAATCTTGTATTGCAGGATTTGTCATTCGGCAGAATATTCCATCATGAAGAAATAAACAATCTTGAAAACACAGATGTTCGTGAATTTTTTATCAATGCATTTGATAGTGTGGGGATAAAATGTGAAGATGATGCATTGGAATTGCTTGTTTTGTTTTCTCAAGGGTCTCCATTAATGATGCAGCACATTGGTGATGCAGTATTTTGGCAAGCCGATGGAGAAATTATAACTAAAAAAACTGCAACAATCGGAGTTTTGAATGCTGCAAATGAACTTGGAAGCAAGCAGATACGGCCTGATTTAAACAGGATAGGATCTAAACATTACATTAATATTCTTTTAAAATTGGGTAAGCATCAAATTTACAGTTTTCAGAAATCTGAATTAGAGAAGTATTTGTCTGATGATGAAGGTGCCGTTTTAACCAATTTTTTAGCAAAAATGATTAAAATAGGCATTTTAAATTCAATTGGTGTGAAAAACAGTGGTGAATATGAATTCAGTAACATACTGTACTTTACATATTTCATGATTAAGGCAAATGAAGGAGACATTTTAACTTAAAAAATGGGATGTGCTTATTAAAATGAAGTTGGGTATGTTTTAGGTTAATATATAAATTAATCTAAAATTTTGGGCCAATATACTCCCAAACTTCTTCAAAACTAGTTTCAACTCCAAGTTTGGTGTACTCACGAGCGAGAGTATTAATGTCTCGCTCAAGAAGCTCTTTAGAAATTGGATTGTCCAAAACCACGGACTGTGAAACATCAATTATCACTGGTTCTTCATTTTTATTTAAAATATTGTAATTGGACAAATCTCCGTGAACCAGTTTTGCTTCATTAACAAATAGCTTTAACTGAACTAATAATTTATTCCAAAATTCATCCGGATTTTCAGGTGGCTGGTTTTTAACGGGCTGTGCTGGATTTCCATCTTCATCACCAATAAACTCAATAAGCAGCACATTATTTGAACTGGTAATCGGTTCTGGAACGTTAACTCCGGCAGTATAAAGTCTTGTCAGGTTTTTGAACTCTTTGGTGACCCATGAGTAAATGATTTTCCTTTTGTTTTTGGTTTTTATATTGAATCTTGGATCTCCTTTAAGGTAATAATCCATTTTCTTAAAATCAGAAGTAGCTATTCTATAGATTTTTACGGCGACAAACTTTTCATCATCAGTAATGCCTGTAAGCACGTTTGCTTCTTTGCCTGTACTTATTGCACCGTTTAAAACATCAATATGTCCTTGGTTAGCTAATTTGTATAAGGTTTCCAATGTTAATTTATCGAAAATTTCATTTCCCACTTTTCTATCAGAACTGTCTTTTTTTCTTTTTTGTGAATGTAGCTTTTCGTGTTTGGCGTCAGCTTTAGCTATTTTGGAATCCATTAAAATCAAAAAAAATAAGTGGTGAGACTACATTTTTAAGTAGCCTTTTCTTTCAAGCCAGTTAGACTCGGTTTTTGTGTATCTCCAGATAACATCTGCTTTTTCATCAGATTGGAAGTCCCATGGTTTTACAAGGATTACGTCTCCTTCACGAATCCAAATACGTTTTTTCATTTTTCCAGGGATTCTGGTCATTCTTATATTTCCGTCAGCACAACGGACTTTTAATTTTCCGTGTCCCATAATTTGTTCAACTATTCCAGGCATTTCTCCTTTTTTAGGAGTCCTTACTCTTCTATACTCTTGTTGTTGATTGTTATTAGGCTTAGACAAATACTCTCCTCCAAAATAATAATACGTTTCTCCATAAGATTAAATTATTTATATATTTATTAATATATAATATATTAATTTATTGGATTTTATATAAGTGGTATTGATGGGAACAGAATTTTTAAAAATAAAAGAATGTGATGAAGCGATTGATATAATTCAGGATTTATTCGATAAAAACTTGGCTCCTCAAAGTGAGGAGATTAATGTTAGTGATGCTTACGGCAGAATATTATTTGAAGATGTTTACTCAAGAATGGACTTCCCGCCTTTTGACAAGGCTTTAAAAGACGGTTTTGCTATTCTTGCAAGTGACAGTTTTGGCGCTTCAGAAGAATCTCCAAACACTTTGGAAGTCATTGATTTTCTGGAGGCAGGTTCCACAACAGACAAAAAAGTTGAAAAAAGCAAATGCATTGAAATCAGTACTGGTGCAGCAATGCCTGAAGGAGCTGAATCAGTTGTAATGGCGGAATATGCTGAAAAGGAAGATGGGATGGTAAATTTACTTACAACAGCAACTCCTGCTCAAGACGTTGCTAAAAAAGGATCAGACATTGAAGAAGGTAAATTGATTCTTAAAAAAGGAGATTTTTTAAACCCTGGAAAAATAGGTGTTTTACTATCACAGGGATTTGAAACCATTGAAGTTTATAAAAAACCCAGTGTCGGTATAGTTTCTTCCGGAAATGAGATAACACTTCAGGGCGAAGAGTTGGAATATGGAAAAATCTATGATGTAAATGGTGGAATGATTAAAAACGATGCCATTTCCTGCGGCGCCGATGCCAAATTCTTAGGTGTGATGAGAGACAATTATGATGAGGTTAAAGAAAAGATAACTGAATCCCTAAAAGAAGTGGATATACTGTTCTGCTCTGGAGGAACATCTGCAGGTCTTGGAGATGTCCTAAAACATGTTCTTGATGAATTGGGTGAGGTTTATATTCATGGAATCTCAGTTCAGCCGGGCAAACCGACAATCGTTGGAGTCATTGGTGGCAAAATCGTTATTGGACTTCCTGGAAATCCTGTATCTGCCTTGATGATATTCAATGCATTTGTGGCAGAACCTTTAACCAAACTTGCCGGAATAGAAAAAGATTTTGAGTTGAAGACAGTTAAAGGTAAGATTACCAAAAGAATCCATTCTCAAGTCGGAAGGATGCAATATCAGCTTGTAAAAGTTGATGGTGAAAATATTCAACCGATATTTAAGGATTCCGGTGCAATTTTCTCACTTTCAACAGCCGACGGTTATGTGAAAATTCCAAAATTGGTTGAGTTGGTTGATGAAGGCGAAGATGTAGAAGTCTATTTATTTAATTAAGATAATAATATTTGATAAGGTGTAATTATGGAAAGTGAAGTAAAAGTAATTCCAGAACAAAAATTGGGAGTTATTAACTGCAAAACACCAATCGAAGATTTGGGAGTATTTCTCTCTATTTTAATGGGCTGGGTTGATGCAGAAGAAATTGAAACAGAAGGAGAACCTTTTATTGTTTATTTCTCACCAAGACACGAAGTTAACGATGGTGACGTAGTTTATGATGTAAGTATTGCCATTAAACAGGATGCTGAAGAAACTGATAGAATTCGTGTCGTTGACATGATTGAGCATAAAGTATTGGCGGGCAAACATTACGGTTCTACTGACAATATTTTAGATACTTATGCGAAGCTGGTTAATGTAGCTCAAAAAAATAATTATGACATAATCGGTTCACCAAAAGAAATTCTGATTAAAAGTTTCCACAATTGTGATGATGAAAACGATTTTGTAACTGAAATCCAATTGCCGATTATTGAAATGTAAGGTGATAAAATGTCTAAAGAAGAGTTTGATTTAGATAAAGAAATTGAAAAGATTGCTCGTAAGACAAATCTGAATATGAGAAAATCAGAGTATTCTTTTGAAAATCAAATGAAAAGGTTGGATAAGGACATTGACAATCTTATGAAAGATAAAATAAGGAATTTTGATGATAACAAAGATTTAACATCAGACTATCTAAATATAAACTATAAACAGGACACTATTGACAGATATAGAGAAAAATTGAAAAAAATCTAATTTTTCTCATTTTCTAATTTTGACCGACAACTCTTAAATCGTGAACCAAGAGTTTAGGTATAATGAATGAACCGTATTGTTTGATTTCTGATTTTAAACCTTCTACTTTTTTCATAATTTCAAAGACATTTCCAGAAATCATTGCCTTGTTAATAGGTTCGGTCAGTTCACCATTTTCTATTTTAAAAGCATTACTTGCTTCAACAGAGAAATCTCCGGATATCGGGTTTGCAGTATGGGCTCCAAGGACACTTGTTGTTAGAACGCCTTTGTCAATTTCACTTAAATCTTTCATTTCACTGAATTTGAACTCAAGATTTGTTGGTGAAATCATAGGTGTTGTTAAATAGGATCCTCTAAGTCCGTTGGATGTTGTCTTAACGCCTTCCTTATTTGCTGTGTATATGTCATAGATAAATGAATTTAATGTTCCATCTTTTATCAAATCGGTCTTTTTACTTACGCTTCCTTCGCCGTCACATTTTGCAGTTGCCATTCCTTTTTCAAGCAAGGGATTGTCGGTTAATGTCAATGTCGGATTTGCGATTTCACTTCCAATTTTATCTTTTAAGATGGATCTGCCTCTCATTACATTTTCACCGTTGAATGCACCGATGAATGTATGAAGCAATCCTGTTGCAGCATAATAGTCAAGTACAACATCATAATCTCCAGTTTCAACTGGTTTTGTCTTCAGTGAACTTTTTGCAAGTTCACATACTTCGTGGGCTATTTTTTCTCCATCTAAATCGAAAAACCTTGATGATTGTGAATTGTAAGCTGTTGCAACTTCGCCCTCTTTTTCAAGCATTACAGATAGTCCAATTCCAAATCCTGTTCCTTCGTCTTCGATGGAAACTCCATTTGAATTAATGATTAATGATTTTCCTCTGCTTGCAGTAAAACCGGAACCGGTAACGTCACATCCACTATCAATAGCGGTGTCAATTGTTGTCTTTAAAAATTCAACAGATTCATCCAGGCTTAAATCATCATATTTTTTATCGTAAACCTTATCAACAGTTGGAACCTTTTCGACTTCTGCAAAAGCATAATTTTCATCTATTTTTGTTAATTTGGTATTTTCTATTGCCTGTGCGGCAGTCTGTGCAATCTTATCCAAGTCAGATGTAAATGCAAAGCCTTGTTTTTTGTCTTTTAGAACTCTAATTCCGACTCCAAGTTCAATTTCCTCTTTTGCAAAGTTCAATTCCTCTTTAAGTGAGTCGAGTTGTATCACATTTGACTCATCAATGTATATTTCGTAAGCATCACAGTTGTTTTCAACTTCTTTTTTTGCGATTTCGGCTAGTTCATATATCATTTTATCCCTACAATGCAAATTTTTCAATAGCTTCGGCCACTCCGTCACCGAACATGTTCTCACAGGCATATGTGCTTATTTCTTTTAGCTTATCGTCAGCATTGCCTACGGCTATTTTATATCCTGCTTCTTTAAGAAAATCTTCATCATTTTGACTATCTCCGATAGCCATAACATTTTCCATATTTATTCCATTTCTTTCACATAGATATTTGAGTGAAGTTCCTTTATTGACACGTTTATCTGTGATATGCAGTGCAAATCCGCTGTCATAGATTTCAAGTTCATCAAGGTATTTAAAATCTTTCAGTGCATCTTCCAGTTCTTTTCTATCAATTGTTTTGTAAAATACGGTTTCAGTTAGTCTGTACATGTTGTCATGGGAAGCATGTTTGTCGAATTTTTCACCTAATTTTTCCTTTAAGTGGTTTTCAGCTGATGTCACAAAGTCTCGCTCAACCATTGTTTCAACAGCGTTATTGTTTTCACCTTCCTTAAAGACAATGCCTCCATTTTCAGCTACAAGACCTCCACTGCATCCTATTAAAACTTCAGTGGCATATGCGTAGTTTACAACATTTCCGGTAACGATAATTGTTGGAATTCCTTTTGCTTCAGCTTTTCTCAATGCTTCGATTGCAGAAATGCAGATTTGCCTTTTTTCATCAGTTATTGTTCCGTCAATATCAACTGCAATTGCTTCTATGATCATATTATCCTCTTGAATATCTGTGTGCGATGTTACATGTTCCTTCTTTACTTACCATACATGCTCCAATCGGGTGTAGTGGATTGCATGCTTTTCTAAATAACTTGCAGTCTTCAGGTCTTGCAAGACCTCTTAAAATAGGGCCACAAATACATCCTTTAGGAGCTTCGTTAACATCTTTTACTTCAATATCGTATTTTTCACGTGCATTGAATTCACTGAATTCATCTTTTATCTCTAAGATGGAATTTGGTATTTTAGGAAAACCTCTCCATTCTCTTGAAGTCACATCAAAGACCTGGTCTATTTTTTCCTGTGCAATCACGTTTCCTTCTTCTCTAACAGCTCTTTTATATTCATTTTCTATTTTCGGTGTTTCGTTTTGAATCTGTCTTAAAATCATATAAACGGACATTAATATGTCTAATGGGTTGAATCCTGCTACAGCTTGAGGGATTCCAAAGTCGGTTGAGAAATATTCGAATGGTTTGGTTCCAATGATTGTACATACGTGTCCAGGTTGAATCAATGCATTTAAACTTGTTTCACCGGAGTTAATTAAAAAGTCAATTGCTGGCGGTATTAGTCTGTGACAGGAAAGTACGGAGAAGTTTTCAGGAGGTGTTGCAAGCAGTTCTGCAGCTGTTGTTGGAGCTGTTGTTTCGAAACCTGCTGAGATGAATGCAACATCATTGTCTTCTTTTTCGGCTATTTCAATGGCTCTGTTGATTCCATAAACCACCCTCACATCTCCACCTTCTGCTTTAGCATCTGCAAGTGACCTTTCAGAGCCTGGAACTCTCAACATATCTCCGAAGGTAGTTATTGTAACTCCTTTGTCAATAAGTTCCAAAGCTTCGTCAATCTCACGGGATGGAACAACACAGACAGGACATCCTGGCCCTGCAATGATTTCAACTTCTTCTGGAAGTAAGCTTCTTATTCCGTTTTCCATAATCGTATGTTCGTGAGATCCGCACACGTGCATTATTTTGACAGGTGTAGCTAATTCATTAATTTTTTCCAATAGCTTTTTTGACATATCTTTCATATTCATTTAAAACACCGAAGATTTAATATTATACTATAAATATATTTAAAATTGTATTAATTAAATTTATTGTAATTAGGGATTAACATGTTTAACAATAATAAAATTTTAGTAGTTATTCCTGCTAGAGGGGGTTCAAAGGGAATTCCTCGTAAGAATATCCGTTTATTAAAACATAAACCATTAATTTCTTATTCTATTGATATTGCAAGAGCATCACAATATGTTGATGATGTGGTAGTAACTACTGACGATTCTGAAATTGCATTAATCGCCGAAAAATTTGGAGCTAGTGTAATTAGGCGTTCTGGTGAATTGGCTGAAGACAACGTGCCTCTTGATCCAGTTATTTACGATGCAATGATTCAAAAAGAAAAACTGGCTTTTGATGAATATGATATTGTTATCACACTTCAACCTACTTCCCCATTACTAAAACCTCAAACTTTAGATTCTGCAATCGAAAAATTTGAAGATTTTGGTGTTGATAGTGTAATTTCCGTTGTGGATGACAGACACTTAAGTTGGGGTTATGATGAGAATAATCAAAGATACTTCCCAAATTATATTGAAAGACTTAACAGACAATATTTGCCTAAATCATTTAGGGAAACCGGTGCTATTCTAGCGACTAGACGCTCTTTTGTCCATGAAGATTCAAGATTGGGTACTAATATTGATTTGGTCGAAGTATCCAGAGAAGAAAGTGTTGACATTGACAATTATGATGATTGGTGGATTGCTGAAAATTACCTTCAAAAGAAAAGAATAGCTATCGTTGTAAATGCATACGATGAAATAGGCACGGGCCATGTTTACAGATGTTTGTCAATTGCTTCAAAACTGGTATTCCATGAAGCATTGTTTTTCTTAAATGAAAATCATCAATTGGGAATCGATATTGTTGACAATCATAATTATGTATATAAAACCTATAAAAACAAAGATAATTTATTTGAGCTTTTAAGAGAATTTAACCCTCATATTGTTGTCAATGATATATTGGACACTACTTCAGAATACGTAACAGCTTTAAAAAATGACGGTTATTTTGTTGTTAATTTTGAAGATTTAGGAACTGGTACTGATGTTGCCGATGTGGTGTTTGATGCATTATACGAACATGACTTGGGTAAGAACAATATTTTCACAGGACATAAATATTACATTTTAAAGGATGAATTCTACTTCCAGCCTCAAAAAATCATCACTAGTGAGATTAATAATGTCTTGATTACGTTTGGCGGAACCGACCCTAATAATTTATCTCAAAAGGTGCTTGATGCTATTTTGACAACAAATTATGAAGGAAGAATCAATGTTATTTTGGGATTGGGTTATGGTGATGTTGAAGGATTCGTTTCTAGATATGAATCTAATCCTGCAGTTCAGATTTACCAGAATGTTTCCAATATAAGTGAATTCATGTTTAAAGCGGATATCATATTCACATCTGCTGGAAGGACCATGTATGAAATCTGTTCGATTGGAGTTCCAACAATATGTTTATGCCAGAATGACCGAGAAGTAACTCATGTATTTGGAAATCAGAATAATGGATTTATAAACATGGGGCTTGGTGAAAATGTTGGAAGGCCTGAAATTGTCGTACAATTTATCAGTTTAATGAATAATTTTGATTCCAGAGTGGAAATGAATAAAAAGATGACTCACATTGATTTAAGAAATGGATTTGAGAATATTCAATCCATTGTTAAGGAGAAATATAGAGAATTCGAGTTAAATAAACGATTGGAGTAATTTTTCATGAATATATTTAATAAAAAACCCTTTTTGATAGCAGAAATTGGTGTTAATTTTTATGATATTGCCAAAAAAGAAGGAATTTCTGATATGGATGCTGCTAAACTAATGATTGATGAAGCTAAAAAATGTGGTGTCGATGCAGTTAAGTTTCAATCATATAAGGCAGAAACTATAGCTTCACGTAACTCTCCTGCATACTGGGATTTGTCTGAAGAACCGACAACTTCTCAATTCGAATTATTTAAAAAATTCGATAAATTCGGAGTCGAGGAGTACAGGCAATTGGCAGATTACTGTAAAAATGTAGGAATCATGTTTTTATCAACACCTTTTGATTTTGCCTCTGTTGATTATCTGGATGATTTCATGGATATTTATAAGATTTCTTCTTCAGATTTGACAAATATTCCGTTTATTAAATATATTGCAAGTAAAAACAAACCAATATTGCTTTCAACTGGAGCATCAACATTATCCGAAATAAAACAAGCTGTTGATGCAATAGAAGAAGTATCTGACGTGGATATTGCAATAATGCATTGTGTTTTATCATATCCAACCGCATATGAAGATGCAAATCTTTTAATGATTAAAGATTTAGCGGAACACTTTCCAGATTATGAAATCGGATATTCTGATCACACAAAGCCTGATGAAAACATGGCGGTTTTAACAACTGCATATAATTATGGAGCCACAATTCTTGAAAAGCATTTCACATTAGATAAAACATTGCAGGGCAATGACCATTACCATGGAATGAATCCAAAGGATGTAGTTAAATTTTGGAATGGCATTGACTTTTTATCAAAAATTAATGGTATGAAAAATAAACAGCCATTGATTTGCGAGTCTTCTGCAAGAAAAGAGGCAAGAAGATCCATTGTTGCTTTAAGAGACATTAAAAAAGGTGAAGAAATTTCCAGAGATGACCTTACATTTAAAAGGCCTGGAACCGGAATTTATCCGTCTGAAATTGAAAATGTTGTTGGAAAAGTTGCTAAGGAAGATATTCCTGAAGATACATTACTTGAATTTGACATGTTGGAATAATTTGGTGTTTTAATGGATTTTAGTGTTCAAGAGATTTGTGAAGTATTTTTTAACCTTGAAGAAAAATACAATCTTAATTATCAGGAAATTCAAGGTTGTTATCCTTGGCAATTAATTAGGATGTTTTTATACTATGACATTACAAGAAGAACACAAACATTTGGAGCGCCACAACAACAATCATTGTCTGTTTTTGATAAGATTAAATCATTCATTCCTTTTGTGAAAAATAGCATATTTCACAATCCTTTTAGAGGTAAACAAAATAAAGATATATTGATTTTTGACCATCCTCGTAAAGTAATCTACAATGGTGAGTATTGTGATATTTATAGTAACTTTTTAGTCGATTTTCTAAAGGATTCACATTCTTTTGAAGTTTTAGAAGCTCCTTATCTAAATGAACATTTCACAAAAAAGCAATCCTACATTAAATACACCGATAGGATTCAGTTAGGTTCGTATATATATAAAAAATTTAATAAGGTCAAATTCAGCGAAAATGAAAAGAATCTAATTTCAAAAGTTAAAAAAGAACTTGAGGATGCTTTTAATTTAGAAATTAACTTGGAATGGATTTTAACAATTCATATTCTCAATTTTACTTATGATTATAAAAAATACACGCAATTATTTAAAAAACGAAAGCCTAAAATGATATTTGTTGTTGTAGCATATGAAAATCAGGCTATTGTTGCAGCGGCTAAAGATTTGGGAATTACTGTTGTAGAACTTCAGCATGGTACCATTACAGATTATCATTTAGGTTATTCTTATCCAAAAAAGTCCAGATTAAATGGTGAGATTAAATATTTCCCGGATAAGATATTGACTTTTGGTGATTATTGGATTAATGAGAAAACTTGCCCAATTGATTCTAGAAACATTATTCCAATTGGTTTTCCTTATTTTGAAGTCCAATCAAAGGATTTCATTAATATTCCTGCCAAAAGCAATCAGGTCCTGTTTATATCTCAGGGAGTTATTGGGAAATATTTGTCAAAAGTTGCATTTGAGCTTGCAAAGGAAATTGAAGGCTATGAAATTATATATAAATTGCATCCGGGGGAATATGCGACCTGGAGAGAAAATTATCCTGAATTGGTAGAAGCTTCTGCATTTGGTAATTTTAAAGTGATTGACAATAGTGAAACTCCATTATATAAACTATTTGCAGAGTCTAACTATCAGGTGGGCGCATTTTCAACTGCTATTTATGAAGGGTTGATGTTTAACTGTAAAACTTTCATTTTGGATGTTCCTGGTGTTGAATATTTAAATGATTTGATTAATAAGGGTTATGTTTTCAAAATTTCTGATGCTTATGATTTAATTGATAATCTGGATGAATTTAAACCGGTTGATCATGATAAAAATTTCTTTTTTAAGAATTTGGATGAAAAACTGCTGAAGAGAGTGATTGATAATGGATGAATATGTTCAATTTATTAAAAGAATAGGAGTTGTAGGTATTGCTAATATCTTAATATCTCTTAGTGGACTGATATTTATCCCAATTATCACAAAAAACTTTTCAACAGCAAATTATGGTGTTTGGGCTCAGGTCAATACGGTTATTGCGTTGGTGCCGAATGTTGTTAATTTAGGTCTTCCATATACTATGGTGAGATTTTTAGCAGCTGAAAAGGATAAATCCATAATTAAACAGTCATTTTATTCCATGATGCTTTTAGTTTTAGCTTCAACACTGGTGATGGTTGTTGTATTTATTGTATTTTCATCTCAAATCGCTAATGCCCTTTTTGATGGAAGTATGCAGATAATGGCGATTGTGACTGTGATTTCATTTTTAGCTTGTTTAAATCTGATGCTTTTAAGCTATTTCAGAACATTTCAAAGAATTGCATATTATTCTGGTTTTTTAGTATTGCAAACTTATATTGGTGTTGGGGTGAGTATTGTTCTAACATTGATGCATTATTCCATTGAATTTGTTGTTTTAGGTTTATTGGCCGGTTATTTACTCACGTTTATAGCAATGGCATTTTTAATTGTTCGTGAGTTGGGTTTTACTACAAAACTTAAGAGTTTGCGTGATGAGTTAAAATTTGCAATTCCTACTGTTCCAAACAATGTTTCATCATGGGTTGTTGACTCAAGCGATAAGTTTGTAATAGGGATATTTTTAGGATCTGCTGCTGTGGGATGTTATTCTCCAGGTTATGCTCTTGGAAGTATTCTTTTAATGTTTTTAACTCCGTTTGCAGTTTTGCTTCCTGCAGTTCTTCCGGAATATTTTGAAGCGGGGGACATGGAAAAAGTTGATACGTTTTTAAGTTATTCCATGAAATATTATCTTTTAATTACTGTTCCTGCAGCTGTAGGAATGAGTCTTCTTTCAAAACCATTATTATACATTTTAACAACTGAAATTATTGCAAATCAAGGATTTATGGTCACTCCATTGGTTGCGCTTGGAGCAATATTTATGGGAATCTATGGTATTTCAAATAATATTATCATTTTAGAGAAAAAAACTACAATCTTAGGTTATATTTGGATTAGTGTAGCTATTTTAAATGTTGTTTTAAATATTTTCGCAGTACCTTACCTTGGAATATTTGGAGCAGGACTTGCAACATTGATTTGTTATTTCTTTGCATTTGCTGTGACTCTAATTTATTCAAAAAGATATGCTCGTTTGCCATTTGATTATAAATCAATTGCTAAAATATTGATTGCTTCAGCAATTATGGGTGTTTTTGTAAAAATGGCAAACCCTTATGGTATTGTTAATATTTTAATTGTGATTGCAATTGCTGTTGTTATTTATTTCGTGGTATTGTTCTTACTTAAAGGAATTGATAAAAAAGAAATAGATTTGATTAAAGGAATGATTTAATGGAATTTTCCTTCTTTTTTTAGTTTTTCATAATGTTCAATATCTCTATTTTTAAAGACTTTTGCAGGATGGCCTCCAGCTATTGCATATTTTGGTATGTCTTTAACCACTACGCTTCCTGCTTGTATAATTGAACCTTCTCCAAGCGTTACTCCAGGCAATATTATTACTCTGTTTCCAAGCCACACATTGTCTTCGATAACAACATCCTTGGAGATTATCGTGTCATCATAGGGTATTGCTTTTCCTTTATCGTAGTTATGGATGCTTGTAATTATCATGCATTCAATTCCTGAGTGGAAATTATCTCCTATAATTACATTGCCAGATCCTTGAATTTTCATTCCATTAAAATTAACATTGTTGCCTAGAACTGTATTTGGCGTAGTGTAACTTTCACCATTTACCTTGAAGTTATTTCCATAACTTTTAGCAACCCTCTTACATCTATGTAAGTATATTTTTTTCTTAATTTTGTCAATAATCATATAAATCTAAAAATAAAAAAAGAAAAAATTAAATTTCAGAAGAACAATCTGCAGAATATCTGTTAATTAAAACAGCACATTTGTCAATTGTTTCAGAATCTAATTTTATTGTACTTGCCTGGATTTTATTTAATAACTCTTCAATAAATAAGTCTTCATCAGTTAAAGGCATATTTATTACAACAACTTCATTGTTTATAAACCCAACAAGAGGTTCAACAAAGCAGTTTTTGATGTTGTTGTCATTGAGGAAGTTAATTAAATCTTCACCCAAACTAAGTGCTTTTTGTTTGATTTTATTGTCTTGTGAAAATTTAGCCTGTTTTGTTGTGTATCTAAATCTTCTTGAATTTCCCATGCTTGGAATTTCTTCAATTTTAGTTTCATCAGTTTCAGTAGATCCAATTAAGTTTAGATTTTCATTTTCTGCTTCTAATCTAAGTTTTGGATTGTACTTTTGGGAAAGAAGAGCATAAATTCCAGTTGGGCCAACAACTAAGTGGTTAATTCCAGAATTGGATGTAGGAATTTTAACATTATAAAAGACATAATAATCTTCAGGAAGTGTTAACAAGTGTTCTCTGATAATTCTTGTTCTTTCTTCTACTTCTTTTACATCTCTTGTTTTATAAATACCATAACATAAGATAATTACTCCAACAAATAATGCAATAATGCCCGCACCACTGTTAATGAGAAGAATTTCGGCAATACTTAATATAAAAATAATCGCTCCAATGATAATGAGAATATGATTATTATCTAGGTTTTTAATATCAAAACCTTTATTTTCATCTTCATCAATCAAAATGCTTGATTTTCTCATTTCTTCTCCTGGTTCTTTCATGCTTATTTTATCAAGAAGGCCTCCGGATTTTTCGGAAGTTTTTGTATTTCTTGGATAGTATTCGTCCAGTCCTTTGAAGAATTCATCCTTGAGGAAATTTTTCAAGATGTTATAATCGTCAGTTTTAGGAACAGCGAATTCTTTTCCAAATTTTGATAAAACAGATTGAGGAATTGTAGTTCTGGCAGTTTTTACATCATCTTCTAACTCTTGTTCTTTCATTTCATCATCTGCAATTTGAAGCATTCTCTCTTCTGAAAAGAAATTTTCGAGTTTACCAGTAATTGATTTTATGGAAGGTATGTTATCTTCTGTTTTTAATTCTTCAGATGTTGGTTCTTTAGCTATGTTTTCTTTTCTAATAGCGTCAACTTCTTTTTTCCTCTCTTCAAGATATTTGTCTAATTCTTTATTCATATCTTCATCTAAATATCTTAGAGGGCCTCCACAACTGTCACATTCATAATCAAGGATGCTGTCGCTGCTTTTGATTTTAAATTTTAATCCACAGTCTTGGCATTGTACAATATATGAACTATCATACCTGATTGAATCTATAAATGAATTGTTGGATTTGTTTTCACTATCAGAATAGTCTTCTAAATATTCTAAATCTCCTGCACATGAAGAACACTCGAATGTTGCGATATCGTCATCATCATCGAGTTGGTATTTTGCACCACAGTTCTTACAGCATACAACTTTCATAATATCCTCTTTAATTGCATTTATGATATTATTTTTTAATTTTTTTTATTATATATGTTTCTAAAATTAGCAAATGCAAGATTGATAAACCTTTTCCATTTCTTTTTCAATCTTGTCCCAATTGTATTTTTCAATGATTAACTTTTTGCCGGTTTTTCCAAAGCGTTTTGATAATTCTTCATCATTTAAAAGCTTTTCAATACATCCTGCTAGTTGGTTTTCATTAAATTCACATGTAAGGCCAGCATTTCCTTCAATCCAATTGTGAATATGGTTATTTTTTGTCATCACAATCGGCTTTTCACAGGCCATTGCTTCAAGAGTGCTCACTCCAAAAGACTCGTATCTTGAAGGAATAACAAATAAATCACAATCGATTAATGCTTCTTTTTTAGCATCATCAATTAGCACTCCTGGGAAAATTACTTTGTCTTTTAGATTAAACTCTGAAATTAGTTGGTTCAACTCTTGTTTAAAGCCATAGTCTCCACCAACAATGGCCAATTTAACATTGTCATTGTCAATTCTATTGAATGCTTTAATTAATAAATCCAAACCTTTAATTTTGTTGATTCTTCCTAAAAACAGTATTAATTTTTCATCAGGTGAAATTCCATATTTTGATTTGAAATTTCCTTTTTGAGGTAGGAAATTAAAGTCGTCTAGTTCCACTCCCGTTGGAACAATTTCAATTAATTCTTCTTTTACTCCCATATCGATATATTGTGCTTTTTCAACTTCAGTTTCAGCAATCAACTTGTGAGCATCGTATAGAATGTCAAAACCCCATAATTTATCGAATATTTCTTTAAGTTTTTCTTTTTGAAAAAAAGGCAGGACAGATCCGTGAGCGTGTAAAACATAGGGAATATTATTTTTTTTAGCATATTTGTGTGTTAAAATAGCCAAAGAATGTCTATGCTCATGGATATGGACTATATCAAAATTATCAATGTTATTTTTCAAATTGCTGTTTAATCCTAATGGTGTATCAATAGTTAACTTATTTTTAACATTATTCGAAATATTTTTAAAATAAAAAACATTAATTCCATCAACATTGACATTGTAGTTGTTTTCAAATTTCAATCGGTTTTTACAACTGTCTGTGGTGTATACAACTACATTATGCCCATTTTCTGCTTGTTTTTTTGCAATTTTATAAGATGAGTTTACTACGCCACCTGCAGAAAAACAAGGGGCAAATGATGGGACTACATGTAAAATATTCATAGTAATTATATTGATTTTTCATATAAATATAATTTATCAATACTTTTTAACTCTCTAAAATTGTCTAAATCATTTTTAGGGATATCTGAAATATAATAGGCAATATTGGCATTTTCAATTTCGGTGGTGTTATTGCTTTCAATTCCAGTTACATTCTCGCCTAAATACCAGTGATAGGGTCTCATGTTATAAACGCCAATAGTCTGATTTTCGTAATCGGGAATTTCACTTTTTATGTAATCGGACATTTCTTGGGGTGCTATAAACTGATTTGTATCTTCAAATGCAAAGCAAAGTGTAAATCCTTGGAGTAAGAACAGAATAATTAATATAATTGGGATGATATTATTATTAAGTTTTATCTTTTCATGGATTAATTCAATGCTGGATAGGATTAGATAAACCAGTGGTGGAATAGTTGGGATGATGTATCTGTTTACTTTGATTGAGAAATAACTGAAGAAAATAAAGTAAACCAATATCCAACTAAGCATGACGGTTCCAGTTTTATTGTCACTATCTTTTCCAAGTAATAATAATCCTAAAAAGACCAATAGGATTGTAATGAATGAGGATATGTGATTAAAACTTAGTAATGATGCTAATAAAATAGCAAAACCTATGATTTTATATTTTTTTAGTTCAAATTTGTTTTTAATAACAAATAATAATGATCCTATTGTTAAAATTGTTAAAATAATGTATGATTGTATATTTGGATTTTCCAAAACAGGGGTTCGATTTGCAAAGCTTATTTTTGTAGCAGAAATAAAATTGATGAAATTCACAAGATAATAACTTATGTCAGTATTGTAGGCCAAATCAGTTGCAGAACCTTTCCTACCAATCATTCCGCTTGAAATTTGGGCATTAGCACCAAGATATCCATTTCCCATAATCATTATCGGAATTATGATAATTGCTGAGATAAACAGGCCAAATAAAATTCCTCTTAAAATATATTTTAAATCATTGTTTTCTATTTTAAATCCTTTGCTGTATAAATAATACAATGCCAAAACAGGTAAAATTAAAATTACCGTGTATCTTGTGAAAAATCCAATTACAATTGTTGGAATCAATATCTGGTAATATTTGGGGTTATTTTTCACTGAGATTAATGTAAAAAGCACAATCCAAATGGTAATGCTTACTGCAGAAATGTCCACGCTGCCATTTGCAAACCAAGTCAAGTAAATTGCAGAGGTAGAATAAATTACAACTCCACAAAAACTTAATATTTCATTAAATCTTTGTTTCAATAATAAATAGAAGCCAATATTTCCCAATATTGCAAAAATTGCAGAGATGATTAGTATAGCAATCTGATTTTTAAAGCCAAAATAAAAGAAAACAGAAGTTAAAAAGCAAATAACTGGTGATAAACTGATGGTATGGGTGGAATTTATATTTGTCCCAGTGAAGTAAAGCGCATTTAAAAGATAAACGTAAATGTCGGAGCAATAAATTCCTAACTTCATGTTAAAATCAATGTAATAAATACTTAAAATCAGACCAAGTATAATTATTGCTCCCAAGAAATAGGAATCTTTTTTGTTTAAATTAAAATCTTTCAAATGCATGTTACTATTTTATTTGTAATTTAAATAATAATACTTTTTCAAAAATTTTAAATTATAATGGTAACAAAATATGTATAATCAAGAGGGATGAAATGTTTGATTTGGATAAACAGGCTGAAAATAGATTGACATTGAAATTAATTTTTCTGTTTGCATTAGTGTTAACCAGCGTCATTGTTTATCTAAATTCTACTCATGCAATTTTGGGTCATTCTTATAGAGATGTTTATTTTTACCTAATCGAAGCTTTAAGGATGTCTGGAGTTAGTATTGGTGGTTATGCTTATGTCAATTACTTGCCTCCATTTATACCATTTCTAACATCACTTTTATTTAGATTGGGTTTTGTATCTGAAACAAGCATTTTTATCACTACTGGATTTTTCTTTTTTATTGGAATATTGGGAATTTTCAAACTCTTGAGATTAAGATTTAACAATTTTTATGCATTCTTCGGTTCTTTTTTATATGCCACATTGCTTATTAACATCAAATGGGTTGGAAATGGAACATTGGATATTCCGTTTGTGGCTTTGATGATTTGGGCATTGTATTTCTTTATTCAGGGGATGGAGAAAAATCAGAAATATTTCTATTTGGCGTTTCCGTTTGGTGTATTGAGCTTTTTTACAAAATACACTGGGGCCATAATATTCGGGGTCATGATTTTATATTTTATGAGTAGGACTAGAATAGCGTTCAACATTAAAAAGTATTTTAAAAATATTTTTGGGGGAGTTATCGCAGGTATTGTAACTTCAATTCCATTTTTTGCATATTTCTTCTTAAATAACATTCCCTTAGGATTTATTAATCAGGCTCAGGAAGTTTCATCTGAAAGTTCAATTTCATCAACTCATGCAGGCCAATTGGTGGGCAATGATTTATTTTTCTATTTAAAAGGATTAATTTATGACATTTCAGCCAATGATTATGTGATTGGTGTATGTGTACTTGCAATATTTATTGTAGGTGTAATATTAACTATTTACATGTTTGGAGGAACATTTAAAAATTCTTATAATAAAATAAAAGACACAAAATCTTTAATCTATAAGTATCCCGTTCCTGCAAAGCTGTTTTTTGTATTTATAATTATCTCATTTATTATGGTTATATTGTCATTTTTCACAGCCAGTTTGTTTTCTTTTATCTACTCTGAGCTATTGCTGTTTTCCGGAATGTTTATTTTGGCATATTCCATGACAAAAGTTATCATTAACTATGATGATGTGGATAACGTATGGTTAAGTACATATCCGTATTTAGCTATCAATATTGCTATGGCGGGTTTGTTTTTATCCTATTTGATATTTTTCTCAGCACACCTTACAAAAGCAGATAGGTATTTCACATCAATGGCTCCTGGATTCATATTTTTAGTAACATTGGTTGTTGAAATCTTGTTAGATAGAATCAAAGGAATTAAAATCAAAAAATTCAATTTAAAATATATTATTCCAATTTTTATAATGTTGCTGATGCTGTTTGCAACTGTCGACTATCTTGATGGTTACAGTGATGAGGGACTAGTAATAAATGAAAGAGATGCTGCTAATTGGATGGGTGATAAGGATGGCATTATCTACTCTGATAGGGGTCCAATTTATACTTGGTATTTGCAAAAAGAAGTTAACTATCCAACCAATTATCGTGACGGTTATATACTGAACCAGGAACTTGTTAATGACAGTGTTGATTATTATATTGGAATGGATAAGGTCAACTTAACAAATTATAGTCCAGTTAAAGAATTTGGCCATGTTACTATCTATTATAGAAACTATTAAAATGATCCTGCAACAAAAGCGACAAATGCAATCAACATTCCTATTTTTAGATATTTAGATACTTTAGCTGCAGTAACTTTATCTTGTGATTTTATTATTAAAAATGCAGAGTATAAGAATAGTATTACCGCAATTGCAATCACGATTAGATAATAGAATCCAAAAATGTGATTGAAGTATAAAATAGGACATAATGCACTGTCGATAACAATTAATATTGCTGAAAGAATTGCAGGTATTTTAGCCCCAATCAAAATAGGCAATGTTCTGGCACCGTCTGCTTTGTCCCCTTCAATGTCTTCAATATCTTTTGCAAGTTCACGTGCAGTTGTCATTACAAATGCGAAAAATCCTAAATATAATGAAATCATGACAATATTAGGATTATTTATTGAAAATCCTCCAAAAACAAATCCAAAACCGGTCATGAATCCTACAGCTAGATTTCCAATAAGGGGAGTATATTTCAGTTTATAAGCATATAGGTATAAGATAACATCTGCAATAAGTACAATTATGAATGGAATCCAATTATTTGTCAGATAACTAATTAAGAACCCGCAAACAGTTCCGGCTGTAAATAGGAAATAGGCATAATTTCTTCCATTTTTAAGAGATATTCTGCCTGATGGAATTGGGCGTTCAGGTTTGTTGATTAAGTCAATATTGTAGTCAAAATAATCATTTATTACATTTCCTGCAGCAGTTTCAAAAAATACAGTAATCATTGCAAGGATTACTGGGATACTTAATGTTTTATCAATTAAAGCTACTAGAATAATGGATATTGCACCCATTACTGCATTTCCAGGTCTCAATATTTCAATATAGGGATTCATTGGATTTCCTCAAGCAATTTAGCGAAATTTTTAGCAGTATTTTCCATGGAATATTCTTCTGCAAATTCATTTCCACTATATTTTAATTCGTTATTATAATATTTTAAGTAGTAATCATAAATAGCTTTTTTTGCATCTTCAACTGTTGATACATGATAACCTACATTTGTCTTTTCAATTAAATCTTTTAGGGATCCTTCTTTGTATCCTATTGAATAAATTGGTTTTTTAGAGCCCATGTATTCATATACTTTCCCCGGAATAAACATTGTCTCGTTTTCATTCATCCAAGAGACAAGCAGCAATACGTCACTGTTCATCTGATTTTGCAAAACTTCTTCATGGCTGATTTTGCCGTTTACATGAACTGCAGGTTCGATATTGTACTTTTCACTTAATTCGTTAATGTTTCCAGAGTCTCCATAAAAATTAATTGAAATATTGTTTATATCAATTTTATTTTCATTATTTAACTGATTAAGCGCTTCAAATAAAATGGACGGGTCTCTTTTACCATTATATAATGATCCTGCATACATTAATGTTAACTTGTCGGTTGTCTGTGTTTGTTTAAGGCCTTTAAAGTCATCATTATCAAAACCTGAAACAATTGGTACAATTTTCTTATTCGGATGCAAGGTCGCTAATTTTTCTTTTGCAAGCGGTGTTGTTGTAGTTAGAGCGTCAGCTTTTGCAAATAACTTCAACTCCAGTCTCTTTTCAAAATAATTTCTAATTCTTGTATGATTAACGTATGGATTCAGATTCCATAAATCCCTTAAATCTGCAATCCAGGGGATGCCATATTTTTCTTTTAGAGTATAAGCAATTTTATGGGCAGTTATTGGAAAAGATGATGAAATAATGCCGTTAATTTCTTCACTTTCTATAATTTTTGAAGCCTTTTTCACGGCAGGTTTATACCAGTATTTCATTCCATCTGGATATGCAAACACTTCTCCTGCAAGGGATATTGCTTTGGATAATAAATTATTTTGAGGAGTGTTTCCACTAAATTCTGTTTTATTTTCTTTTCCTTTGGATTTTGGCATGAATTTGGAAACCATGTCTTCATAATCGGTTTCAACTACTTTAATATCACCAATATGAACTGTTGGATTGCTGGTTTTTGGTGCAACAATAATGGGTTCCCAACCATATTCTGGAAGATACTTTGCAATTCCTTGCAACCTGTTTGATGCAACTTCGTTATTGTGATTATAAAAAAATGCAAGAAATAGAACTTTTTTCATTTTAATCAGTTTTCCATAACAATTAATTTTATTAAGTATTATCAAATAACATTATATTAGTAATTTTATTTATAATTTAAATTATGAGCTGGTGTTATATTGAGCAAAATTAAAATAGCTATTGTTGGAATAGGAAACTGTGCAAGTTCCCTTATTCAAGGAATACATTATTATGATGGTAAAAAGCCAGAAGATGCAATAGGACTTATGCACTGGGATATCGGAGGTTACAAACCTAGTGATATTGAAGTTGTTGCAGCTTTTGATGTTGACGCAAGGAAAGTTGGAAAAACAATTGATGAGGCAATTTTCGCAAAACCTAATTGTACAACTGTTTTCCAAAAGGATATTCCAAAATATGACGTTAAAGTAAGCATGGGTCATGTTTTGGATGGTGTTGCAGAACACATGTCTAATTATGATGATGAATACACATTTGTTGTAAGTGATGAAGAGCCTGTTGATGTTGTAAGTGTATTGAAAGAAAGCGGTGCTGAAATATTGGTTAATTACTTGCCTGTGGGTTCTGAGGAAGCTGCAAGATACTATGCACAATGTGCTCTTGATGCTGAAATTGCATATGTAAACTGCATGCCCGTTTTCATTGTAAGTGACAGCGAATGGGATGCCAAATTCAAAGCAAAAGGAATTCCTATTGTTGGTGACGATATCAAAGCTCAAATTGGTGCTACTATCACACACAGAACACTAGCTAGCTTATTCATGGATAGGGGCGTAAAATTAGACAGAACCTATCAAATCAATACTGGTGGTAACACTGACTTTTTAAACATGCTTAATCGTGAAAGACTGGATTCTAAAAAAGAATCTAAAACCGAAGCTGTTCAATCTGTTTTGGATGAAAGGATGGATGACAGAGACATCCACATTGGACCAAGTGACTATGTCCCATGGCAAAACGACAATAAGTTATGTTTCCTTAGAATGGAAGGTCGTACATTTGGTGATGTTCCAATGAACATCGAATTAAGATTAAGTGTTGAAGACTCTCCAAACTCTGCAGGCTGCGTAATTGATGCAGTTAGATGCTGTAAAATAGGGCTTGAAAGAGGTATTGGTGGTCAGTTAACTTCTATCTCATCTTATACTATGAAACATCCTCCAATTCAGTTTGATGATGATGTTGCATATGAAAATGTTGAAAAATTCATTTCCGGTGAATTGGAAAGATAATTTTTTCAATTTTTTCTATCTTTTTTTTGAATTTTGAATTTATTTTTTTCATTTCTACTTTATTTGATATTTTTTCTAGTTTTTAGTTAATTTTTAGGTGATATTTTCTTAATCTGTTCAATGTTAATATTTTATATATTAATAAGAACATATATTATAGTTGAATATTTTATGATTATATATTAAATAAAAATAAAAGAGGTGTAACAAATGGCAAAAGTGAGATTTACAGAAACAGCACTTCGTGACGCTCACCAATCTCTACTTGCAACTAGGATGAGAACTAGGGACATGATTCCTATTGCTGAAGAAATGGATAAAGTCGGTTATTTTTCAGTAGAAGCTTGGGGTGGAGCTACTTTTGATACTTGTATTAGATATTTAAACGAAGATCCTTGGGAAAGATTAAGACAATTAAAATCCGAATTCAACAAAACTCCGATTCAAATGCTTTTAAGAGGACAGAACCTCGTTGGATACAAACATTATCCTGATGATATTGTAACTAAATTTGTTGAAAAATCATATGAAAACGGTGTAGATATTTTCAGAGTTTTCGATGCTTTAAATGATATCAGAAACATGGAAAAAGCAATTAAAGTTGCTAAAGACCAAGGAGCTCATGTACAAGGAACAATCAGTTATACAATCAGCCCTGTTCACACATTAGATGATTTTGTTGACCTTGCAAAAAACTTAGAAGCGCTTGACTGTGATTCAGTTGCAATTAAAGATATGGCTGGATTAATTACTCCTACTGCAGCTTACGAATTAGTATCAAAATTAAAAGAAGAAACTGATTTGCTTGTAGACTTGCACTGTCATTGTACCAGTGGTATGACTCCAATCAGCTACTATGCGGCATGTCAGGCCGGAGTCGATATTTTAGATACTGCAATTTCACCTCTCGCTTGGGGAACAAGCCAACCACCTACAGAAAGTATGGTTGCAGCTCTTCAAGGAACCGAATTTGATACTGGTCTTGATTTAAAATTATTAACTCACATTAAAAAATACTTTGAAGACATTAAAGAAAAATACTTAGGTATTCTTGATCCAATTTCTGAAAGTATTGATGCAGATGTACTGTTATACCAAATCCCTGGTGGTATGCTTTCAAACCTTATTTCACAACTCAAAGAACAAAATGCACTTGACAGATACAATGATGTTCTTGAAGAAATGCCTCGTGTTAGAAAAGACATGGGATACCCACCTCTTGTAACTCCAACAAGTCAAATTGTTGGAATTCAGTCTGTAATGAATGTTTTAGGTGGAGAAAGGTATAAAACTGTATCCAATGAAGTTAAAGAATACATGAAAGGAATGTATGGTAAACCACCGGCTCCAGTTGATGAAGAAATTTCAAAAAGAATCATTGGGGACGATGAAGTAATTACCTGCAGGCCTGCAGACTTGCTTGAACCTGAATTTGACAAATTCAAATCCGAAGGAATGGAAAAAGGTTTCGTCAAAACTGATGAAGATGCATTGACTTACGCTTTATATCCTCCAATCGCTCCAAAATTCCTTAAAGGTGAAGCTGAAGAGGAAGAACTCAAACCACCTCACTCACTCACAGAGGATGAAACTATTGGAATTCCAACCCAATATAATGGTGAAGTTGATGGGGATGTATTTGAAGTTAAAATCATGCCTACTGGATTTATGGAAATCGAAGAAACTGACAGCGGTAACTTCCAGCCTGTTGAAGGTGCAGTTTCCTCTCCAATGCAAGGTATGGTAATTAAACTCAATGTCAACGTTGGAGATAAAGTCACACAAGGTTCCACTATCGCAGTAATTGAAGCAATGAAAATGGAAAACGACATCCAATCAGAAGTTGATGGTGTTGTAGAAGAAATCTTCGTTGAACCTGGTGATGCAGTAAGTATCGGTGATACTTTAATGGTAATCAAATAGATTACCTCAAATTTCTTTTTTTAGTTATTTTAACATTACTTATACCTTTAAATACTTATTTTTCAAAAGAATTCTATAATAATTAATTTGGCAGTGATATTATGAAAGATATTTTTGATGAATGTCAACTTGGAGATTTAAAACTTAACAGCCGTATTGTAAGAACCGGAACCTGGGAAACAGAAACAGAAGAAGGAGGATTTCTAACTCCTGCAATATATGACAGATATGAGAAAATTGCAAGTAGTGGGACAGGTCTGATTGTATCTGAAATATTCGCACTTGATCACAAGGACAGATTTTTTGAATATTCCACAAACATGAACTACAGAGGGTTCATGAAGGATTATCAGATGGTAACGGATATAGTTCACAAATACAATGTGCCTATTTTGGGGCAGTTGGCGTTTTTCTATTATGATGATGGTGACAATCAGAAGGTAGAAGCTAATGAAATCCAATTGGAAGGAATTAGAAAACTGCAGGCAGAAGTAGTTATGGCTGCTAAAAAATTCTCATTTGCAGGTTTTGATGGAATTCAAATCAACATGGGAAATAATTTCTATCTTGCAAGATTCATGAATCCTTATTTTAACCAAAGGGATGACAAGTATGGTGGAAGCACTGAAAATCGTGTAAGAATATCTTCTGAGATTATCAAAGTCATCAAAAGCACTATGGATATGCATGTAAGCTGCAGAATCAATCCATGGGATGTCAGAAAGGGTGGAATAACTGCTGATGAAAGTATAGCTATTGCAAAAGAGCTTGAAAATGCTGGCGCTGACAGCATCCAGTTAACAGCAAGAACAATCTCTTATCTTTATGATGGGAAAGAAAAACATCCTTTTTTAGTGTATGTTGATGATTTGATTGATGCAATTGATATTCCAGTAATTTTAGGTGGAAACTCTAGGGATATGAAATCCATGAATGATATCTTAAATCACAGTGAAGTGGAGTTCATGTCAATGTCCAAACCGTTTGTAGCTCAGGCGGACTTTTTAGCAGACTGGAAAGCAAACGGTGAGGGTGTATCAATTTGTCAAAGCTGTAATAACTGTTACAGTAAAAAGAAAAGTACTTGTTTTAAATATTAAAATAAAAAGGGATTTAGAGTATGAAAACTCTATAATCCATATTTAAATTTAATTCTATATTCCTGGTTAACGGATTCGGTTTGAATATATTCTCCCTTAACTAATTCGGAAATTTTTGCCAAATCATCATCAGAGATATTTTCATCGTCAGATAATGGTAAGAAGAATGTGATTTCATCATCTACGATTAAATAATTTAAAAGTTTTGTTTCTCTTTTTTGGTATTTGCCAATAATCTCTTCAATTTCTGATTCAATATTTTTGTCCAAATTTGCCATTTTATTCACCTTTAATTGATTTTGCAAGTTCTACTCCTTTTTCGAATGCTTCTTCATAGATGTCTTCATCAGGTACGAATACAGCATCCATTGTATCGAAAATTGTAAATCCTGCACTTTCTAAGCCTTCTTGAAGTTTTTTAACAGCTCCTCCACCCCATCCTTTGGATGAAAATATTAATGCATTTTTTTCACTTGTTGTGCCTTTAAAATTAAGGCAGTCTAACCAATACATTATATTTCCAATTCTAGGGAAAGGTTTGTTCATCATTGTAGGAGCACCTAAAGCTATTGCTTTTGAATCTAGGATATCAGTTACAATTTCAGATTCAAAATCGGTTTCAGTATGATACATTACGGCTTCAACACCTTCGCTCATAATTCCTTCAGCTATTTGGAAAGCTAATTTCTCTGTTGAGTGGTGCATTGTATCATATATGATTGTAATTTTATCGTCACATACTCCACTTGCCCAATCAGAATAAGCTGAAACTATCTTAGATGGATCTTTCCAGATTTGACCATGGCATGGTGCAATCATCTTGATTTGCTCAACTATTCCTGCATCAGTCAACTCCTGCAATTTCATTCTAAGCATCGGTGCTCCAAGAACTACCAGATTGGCATAGAATTTTTTTGAAGCTTCCATAATAAAGTCTTCAGAGTAATCTTCAGCATATCTTTTAGATAAACATAAATGTTGTCCAAATGCATCATTTGAAAATAATATTCCACTTTCTTTAAGCATTACAAACATGCTGTCTGGCCAGTGAAGCATTGGTGCTGAAACAACTGCCAAAGTTTTATCGCCTAAATTGATTTCATCACCAGTTTTTACAGTTGTAATTTCAACATCTGAGTAATTATGATATTGTTTTTCTAAAAATTCGGCTCCTTTTGGAGATGCATAAACTTCAGCATCAGGATATTTTGATATTGTCTCTCTAAGTCCAATCGAATGATCAAGTTCGGTATGGCATTGGATAAACACATCAATTTTTTGCTCCCGACCTTCCTTTGCAAATGCATCTTCAATTCTCGCATTCAACTGATTTATCATTCCATCGGAGAATACATTATCGATTAATGCTACTTTTTCATCACCAAATACAAGATAACAGTTGTATGTTGTTCCAGGTATTGCAAAACCGTGGAAACTTCTTGTGTTCCAGTGGAGTGCACCTACCCAGTATACTCCATCGGCTATTTTTACAGATTCCGCTTTCATTTTATCACCTTTTTTACTATTCCTTAAATTGTTTTAGGAAATAATCATTAAAATTTTTACAGATTGCAGCATATTTGTTGTTGACTCCAATTGCTGTTTCGGGAATAATGGAATTATTTTCTCCTTTAAATTGCGCAAAGGTTCCAATCAGTTCTTTTTCATCACTTATTAACATCTTCATCATTGGAAGATCTCTTTGGATGATTTCAATGTTTGATAATTTTGATTTTTCAAATAGTTCAATAAGTTCTATTTTTTCATCTTCTACATAACAGACTGGTTTTGCAATTATTCTAGTTTTTATATTTCTGGGATTTGTCCGAATAGCTTTAATCAGTTCTTGAGCCTCTCTTTTAAGTAAGAACCCAGCGCATAATGTTATTGATTTTTGAGTTTGTTTTATAAGTTCAATTTCTTTTTCAATAATGTTTTTTGGTGTGTGCATTAACCATACTGGAGCCTGAACTTCGGATATCTCATTAATATATAACTTTTCCAGTTTGTCTTCACTTGTCTCTAATTCACTGATTAACTTTTCTTTTTCTTTTTTAAATATGGTGCTAGGTTCAATAACAGTATATTTCAAAGGTCTTTCCCTTTTAATTTCAACAAACCCTTTCTTTTCAAGAATGTTCAGGATATCGTAGATTCTTGAGCGGGGCAAATCTGACACGTTAGCAATGTCATCTGCAGTGCCAGTTATTATTTTGTTAAGTCCTATATATGCTTGTGCTTCGTATCTGCTCAAACCTAGTTTTTTAAGAGAATTTATCATTTTTTCCATTTAATGACTTCCATAATAAGTTCTGGGTTTAGATTTCGAAATTATTCTATTAATAAATTTTGTCACTTATTATACTAATTTAGTGACATGTTTTAAAAGTAGTTTGAGTGGATAATTAATGTGTATTGTAATAGGTTATTAAAAGCTCTTTAAACCTTGTATCGTCATTATTGTCATTTGATGATGAATGATATTTTGCTTCAAGGTTGTTGTATTGGGCATCCTGATTTAACTTTTCAATTTTATCTGCTTTGTATAGTTCATAAGACATGTCCAAAGCATTGTAAAAGGCATCGTCATCTATATTTGATGAAGGTGTGTTTTTAATTAACTTTTCAATGTCATCTGTAATTTCATTGCCCACCCAAGTAATTTCGTAAACCGAATCGCCTGAGACAAGATAAGCATGTGAATAATTATCGTGAACGTATTCATTATACTGGTAGAAATATCTGACTGGATGATTGCCTATTGTCAAATCTTTTGTAAAATCATGTTCTTCAGCCCAAAGGCCGATAGCATCTGGAACATCATCATCAACACATTTGATTGAAAAGATGTCCTCTAATTCATATTCTTCCTCGTCCAATTCTCCACCTATGTATTCATCAGGTATTTCAAAGTCAATTCCATTAATTTCTACTGTTGAATCACTTGCATAAACGCAGCACATTAAAAGTAGGATTAATGTTGATGTGATAATTATTCTTTTCATGGTATTTACTATATAGGTCATCCATTAAAAAACTTTTTAAACACATTTTAGTAATATAGTATATCATGGCAAAGGATGACAGAAGTGAGGTTAACCCATTCACAGGCAAGAAACATTTCGACATGGTCAACGACGATAAGTTCCTACAGCAGTCTTACAATGAATATTATTCAATGATTAATCAATCTCAGCTTTTAGATAACACCAACGATGGTCAGATTATCATTAACGTTGCAGTTAGACTAATCAATGCAGTTAATGAATACTTGGCAAAGATTGGCAGGCTTGATTATGTTGAGGATTACTATGATTGGGATGTCCATCTGGTTGCGGACAATACTGTAAATGCCTTTTGCATGCCTGGAGGCAAAATTGTGATGTTTTCCGGTATTCTTTCAGTTGCAAACACTGAAGAGAAAGTGGCATTCATTTTAGGCCATGAAATGGCTCATGCACTTCTTGATCATTCAAGAACAAGAGCAAGTGCTCAAACAGCTCAAAATGCAATCACTTCCGCTGCGTGGATTGGAAGTATTGCAATGGATTTGGTAGGTTTGGGTGCAATCGGCTCTCTTACAAGGGCAGCAACTAATGTTGCAAGTATAGGTTCACAATTTTTCCTGATGAATCCGTGGGGAAGAGATCAGGAACTTGAAGCAGATAGATTAGGTATGATGATAATCCATTGGGCAGGTTATGATATTTCAGGTATTCCTGCATTCTGGCAGTCAATGTCTGCTCAAAACTCTAATGAACATGACTTTTTTTCAACACATCCTGCAGATTCTAAAAGAATTGCAACAATGAACGAGTTAATCTTAGAAATTGAAAATCAAAAGGATTTCTACACTCAGCCTGTTTTAGGAGAAACTCCAGTGCCTAAAGATGAATTTATGAATACTCATTTGGATAATGATAATGTTAAATACTGTCAAAACTGTGGTGTTGCTTCTGATTTGGATGCTAAATTCTGCACTAACTGTGGTTCAAAGTTTGATGTTGAACTTAAATGTCCTGATTGTGGGGCTTTAGTTGAATCTGGAGACATTTTTTGCACAAATTGTGGGAAAAAATTATAATTTTCATTTGGAAAATGCTGTTTTTATAAATTTATTGGTGTTGAATTACGTCTTTAATTAGTTTTTTTTGTTATATTTTTTTCATTATCGAAAACTTTAAATACTACATCTCGTTAATATATTGTGTGTAAGTTATTAACAACTTATTAACAAAGTCTAAACAGGATGTGGAAAAACATGAAAATAATGCCTCAAAATGAAAATTTGGACATAATATTTTTAATCGACCGAAGTGGATCAATGAGTGGTTCAGAAGAGGACACAATCGGAGGATTCAACTCTTACATTGAAAGGGAAAGGAAAAAAGGTTTCAACACTAAAGTAACAACAGTTTTTTTCGATGACCAATATGAAATGCTGTACAAAAGAAAGGACATCAACGAAGTTTCAGAACTAACCGACAAGGAATATTGGGTAAGGGGAATGACTGCACTCTATGATGCAATAGGAAAAACAATTAATCAGCTAAGCCATGAAATCGACAACAAAGTGCTGTTTGTCATAATGACTGATGGTATGGAAAATGATTCTCATGAATACTCAAAAGAGCATGTTACCAACCTGATTAATAATCATAACTGGGAATTCATCTTCATTGGTGCAGATATTGACTCATATGCAGAAGCAAGAAACATCGGTATTAAAAAGTCTCGTGTTGCAAACTATGAAAAATCTGAAAGGGGTATCGGTAAAGTATACGATGCTATTGAAAACCTGACATGTTACATGAGAGCAGATGTTGATTTGGACAATGCAGACTGGAAAGAAGACCTCGAAGAATATGATTAATTTTCATATTCTGTTAAATCTTTAACGCCTAATTTTTCAAATGCTCGTTTCCGCCTCATACAGCTTTCGCAAACACCGCAGTGTTTGTCTTCTCCTTTATAACAGGAGTAACTTAACTCCATTGGAGCACCAACTTCAAGGCCTAACTCAACTATTTCCTCTTTATTTAAATCAATGGCTGGTGCTTCAATCTTAATATTTTCTGGAGATCCGGCTTTAATCAACTTATTAAATTCATCCAAATATTCTTTGGAATTGTCCGGAAAAGTGGCTCCTTCTTCGCAGTTCCAGCCAACTATTATTATCTCTGCACCCATGCTTTCAGCATATGACAAGGCAATTGAGGTAAAAACAGTATTTCTTGCAGGAACCCAAACGCTGCTTGCACTTTCACTACTCTTTTCGATGTCATCCAACTCATCAGGGGAAAGTTCAGGAATGTCTTCTGAAGTATTTAGACTTGAATTGCTAATTTCGGCCAACCATGGAAGGTTGATGACCTCATGTTGCCAGTTCATATTATTACATATGTCTTTTGAAGCCTTTAACTCTCTTTTAAAACTTTTTTGGCCGTAATTAAATGTTATTGCATAAATTTCGTAGTCTTTGGAATAAACGCTTGTGGCAACGGTACAGTCAAGTCCTCCGGATAGCACGGAAATCGCTTTTTTCATCTTATCATCTCTTTAACTTCTCTTAAAGTCAAACCGCTGTCTTTGGCAATTCTTTTTAAGTCTTCATATTCTGGTCTTGAGGATATTTCTTCGCCATTTACATACCCTACTTTAAAGGTCACTTCATAGGTTTTGCCATTGATTTCATACTCTTTTGTAATGAATTTTCTTTTTGATATTCCTCTGTGGATGTTTTCAGAAATTCTTATACCTAAACTTCCGGTTTCCTTAAATATTGCTTCTAGTATTTTTTCTCTGTTTTCTCTTTTTGAAATTACTTTTAAAAGGCTTCCCTGGCGATTTTTCTTCATTATAATTGGTGTAATTGAAACGTCCCTTGCTCCTTCATCTAGAAGTCTATCAAAGAGATATCCGATTTCCTCACCGGTTAAATGATCAATATTGGTTTCGATAACATCTATTGTGTCACTTTCAGTGATATTTGAACTTTCAATAATCCTTAAAACATTTGGGTGGTCAAAATCTTTCCTTCCGGCTCCATAACCAACTTTTGTAGGTTTTAAAAGTGGGATAAACTCTTTTATTTCATCACATAATTCCATATAGATTGCACATCCTGTTGGTGTTGCAAGTTCACTGTCAACTGGACCGCCAATGACTGGAACTCCTTTAAGGATTTCCAATACGGCTGGGGCGGGAACTGGAATTGTTCCATGAGCTGTTTTTACTCTGCCACCACCAACTGCTATTGGGAGACCTATGATTTTCTGTTTATCAAAACCAAGTGAGTAATAAGCGTAAACTGAACCGATTACATCACCAACAGCATCACTGGCTCCAACCTCATGAAAATGCACATCTTCAAGAGTTTTGCCATGAATTTTAGCTTCCGCTTCGGCAATTCTTTTAAAAATGTTAATGGAAGTTGTTTTAATTTTTTCATCTAAATTTAAATTTTCAATTTTTGAAATGAACTCCGGATAGTTAATGGAATGGTTTTTTTCAAGCATTTCAACATGGCAGAATGTAGATTCAATTCCATGTTTGTTTGTTTTTTCAAAACTGACTTCAACTCCCCCAAAATCCATAGCTGATTTTTCCATAACCTTTTTTAATTCACTGATATTTGCCCCCAAATCAACAAATGCGCCAATTAACATGTTTCCAGCTATTCCACTTCCTTGCGGGTCTATAATAATTGTCATAATCTTAAGTCCTTTTAAATGTATAATATAAAATTTAAATTAAATAATTAATATACATTATCACATGAAATTTAACATCATCAAAAAAGATTATGGGATTTGTTTAAACAAGCCGGATTATTTTTTAGCATTTAGTGATTTTACTGTAAGTGATGGAATAGACATTGTTGAAAATGTAAATGTCATAAAAGCAAAGGATGATTTTAATGCTACTGCAAAAAAGGCAGAAACTTTCAATCGCTCTCAAGGGTCATATATTGCTAAGGCAGCCGAATCAATTGATTATTTTACAAATACTTATGATGATTTAACCATTTTCACATTCATGGCAAATGATATTGTTCTTGAAGATTTCAGTGAAAATTTAAAGGTTGATAATTCTCCAAAAGGATTTGCGGATGCAAGGATTAATTTAAGTCATATTATATATTTGGACAAGGCAATATCCCCAAAAGATTTGCTTGAAATATTTAAGATAATAACTAATATTAAAGCTAAAAAACTTGCCAGCATGGACTTGCCACTGCATATTCAAAACATATTAAATACAAATGATTTTTTAGCGGTTTTAGGTAATGTTCCAGACACTGCCGGTAAAAGTTTGGATGTAAATAATGCTCAGTTTGATGATATTGATTTTAATGATTTAAAAATTAGAATTGAAGATGCAATTGAAATAAGCATTGAAGATGCATTTGAAAAATCAGGTTTGACATTCGGCATTCTGGATTATCTTGTTGCTGAGGGAATTTTGATTGGGGATTTGGTTGAAGCTGGTTTGGAATTTGTTGAAGTTACAGATGAGCTGAAAGCTAAAATGGAATCGGAAATTCTCAAATCATTAGCTGATAGGGAAGTTATTGCACTTTTACTTGCATCTATAAGATTGGAACAACAGATAAATGAAAATGGAATACGGGAAATTGTTGGTTCTGATTACATTTATGCCGGTGAAGTGTTGGGTTTCGCCATTTCAAATCAGATTGCAGGAACAAAAGCAATTTTAAATTTTAAAAGATATGTGGATGCAAAACATGGAATAATTTACGGATTGCCTCCAATACTTGATGGAGCATTTGCGGGTCTGCTTGCAGGTTGTGTTTCTAAAGTTTTCGATGAATAAATAATATTTTGAGGTAAACAATGGATGATTTTGATATTCAGGAATATTTGGCGGAGGGCGTTGAAAATATCGTAAAAGATGCTTTGAGAGCTTCCCTTAGAAATCCTAAAGAAATTCTTTTTTTGCGTAAATTTTCAAAATATGCTAAGAGAGCCACTTCGATTAGGCAAGATTACAAAAAGGAAGGTCACAATATTCCGGTTTTCTTAATTGCAAGCATAACAAGCAGTTGTAATCTGCATTGCAGTGGATGTTATTCAAGAGCAAATGATGCATGCAGTGATGATGTTCCTCAAAATCAGCTTTCAGGAGATGAATGGGGAGAAATATTTAATCAAGCCAGAGAATTGGGGATAAGTTTCATTGTTCTTGCCGGTGGGGAGCCAATGCTAAGAGAAGATGTTATTACAAAAGCAAGTAAATATCCCGAAATATTGTTCCCGATTTTTACCAATGGTACTATTTTGAATAATGATTATTTGGATTTATTAAATAAAAACAGAAATCTTGTTCCTATCTTATCTATTGAAGGGGATGAAAAGAGCACAGATTCAAGAAGAGGGAAGGGGATTTACAATCAGCTGATTGATTCAATGAATTTGATGAGAAAACAAGGTCTGATATTTGGTGCTTCAGTCACTTTTACTAAAGATAATCTGAATTCTATTATTTCCGATGATTTTATTGATACTTTGCATGAATTTGGTTGTAAGGTTGTATTTTTCATAGAATATGTGCCGTTAGATGAAAATACAGTTAATTTAGCTCCTGGTGATGAGGAAAGGGGGTTGCTGTTAGATTCAATTAATAATCTGCGTGAAAAATATTCTGACATGCTGTTCATGTCTTTCCCTGGTGATGAAAAATCATCTGGAGGTTGTCTGGCAGCGGGAAGAGGTTTTTTCCATATAAATTCTCAGGGTGGTGCAGAACCTTGTCCAGCTTCACCTTATTCGGACATTAACGTTAGGGATGCTTCTCTTTTGGAAATACTTGATTCAAAATTATTCAAATCTCTTAGAGATGGTGATTTCCTTTTAGATGACCATGCTGGTGGTTGTGTTTTGTTTGAACGTAAAGATGATGTGAAAAAGTTATTAGATAATTAATGAATATGATTCAAAACTATAGTATATTAATTAAAAATCTATAATATAATAACTGAGGAATAATTATGGAAGATGACAGCTACTTTGAAGATGAGGAATTCTCACCAGTCAAGTCCCTTTTAGGCCTTTTGACATTCTCAACAATTCTGCCGATTAACGTTTTCACATCAATTGAGTATATGACTAAGTTGACTTGGTGCTGGCCGTTTTTACACATATTTATAGGTATTTTGGCTGCAATTTGCGGTTATGTTTCATTGGAATTTCTACATTTAAACTCATTTTTCACTGCAGCTATTGTTTATGCGTTTTTAATGATTATAACTGGGTATAACCATTTGGATGGTGTAATGGATATGGCTGATGGGGTCATGGTTCATGGAGAGCCTGAACGTAAAATCCGCATCATGAAAGATCCGTCCGTTGGAGCAGGTGGTGTTGCAACCTTATTTTTGGTAGCCAGCTTAACAATTGCTGGGATTTACAATATTTTGGATTATCATTTTATTTTTGGAATTATTATATGTGAAATGACTGCAAAAACTTCTTTAATAACAACTGCACTCCTATCCGAGCCACTGACTCCAGGAATTGGGAGTTACTTTATAAAAGAGACAAACATCTCCAATTACATTGCTTCAACTGTAATTATTGCTGTTATTGCCATTTTATTAGGCAACCTAGTTGGTCTTGTTGGTGTTTTAGGCGCAATCCTTTCAGGAATTATCATTGCAATTATTGCAAGACGTAACTTTGTTCTTGCAAACGGGGACGTTCTTGGAATGAGTAATGAGGTTGGCCGTTTGTTTTCATTATTGTTTATGAGTGTAGCACTATATTTCCTTTAACGTGTTAAAATCAATTTTTAGGTTTTAAAAACCATTGATTTATATGCAATCAAAAATATAAGTATTTTTGATGAGATTTGCCACATATCGTATTATTTTAGCATGTTAAATATCACCTCCCAACTTTCTATTTCTCGTGGTAATTCTCATCAGATTTATATATTTTAATGCATAATCTATTAACTGATAATATGAATGTTAATGTCTTAAGATTGGACCACAGATTGAAAAGAGATACAAGAATTACAACTCATGTGTGCTTAACTGCCCGTGCATTCGGTGCAAGTAAAATATATCTTGCAGGTGAACGTGACAACAATCTCATGGAAAATGTCAGAGATACTGCTTCAAGATTTGGAGGGCACTTTGAAATAGAACACACAGAAAGTGCAATGGGTGTAATCAACAAATGGAAAGCGGATGGTGGAAAAGTAGTTCATCTTACAATGTATGGTTCACAGGCTCATGAAGTAGCACCTGAAGTTCGTGAAGACGGTTCTGACATTTTAATCGTTGTTGGTGGAGCTAAAGTCCCTGGAAAAGTTTATAAGGCTGCCGACTGGAACGTATCTGTTACAACACAACCTCATTCTGAAGTATCTTCTTTAGCCGTTTTTCAACACTTGCTGATGGATGGTAAGGAGTTTGAATTGGAATTTGAAAATCCCGTATTGGAAGTAATTCCAACAGCTCATGGTAAAACTGTAAATATTCATGACGAAAATCGCTAACTGATGAAATCGTCTAATCTTTTAATAGCTTTTAACTTTTCATCTTTTTTTATACGTGCCTGGTCAAGAGCATCTCTAATTGTCTGAATGGAGTTGTCATAGACTTCTCTGTCAACAGGATATGGAAAACCGTCCTTACCTCCGTGGGTAAAACTGTATTTTACAGGATCCTTCCAGCTTGCAGGTTCGCCATAAACCAAATCTGAAATCAAAGCAAGAGCTCTTATTTTTTTAGGGCCAATTCCCTGAAGTAAAATCAGTTCTTCATAATTTTCAGGCTGGATTTCCCAAGCTCTTGTCAGTACTTCAAATTCCTTATCTGAAATGTCCATGTCCAAAACTGGGTGGTGGGCAGGCATAGTAAAGTCTTCTAAAAGCATTTGATTATCTTTTCTCTTGAAGTATTGTCTTAAATGATTCGGATTGTCATTGATTAAATCAACACTTATCTTTTGGGCTTCTTTGCTGTCTTTTGAAGACATATTCAAGGTTTCAGGTGTGACTTTATCGCAGGAAATTCCGCTATGGGGATCATTAAGCAGTTTGTCCACTTCAGAGCCTAGCCAGTGATAACGTCGAGCATATTTGTCCTGTGTGTTTAGGCCCTGCTGAACGACAGCCCAGTCTCCCTTTTCGGTTACAAAGAAATTGTGCTGGTATAATGTGTATCCGTCCTGGATGCAGGAGTTATCGATTTTAGCAGATAATTTGCTTGTTTCAATCAACTTTTCAGTTGTTTTTGTTTTTAGATTGAATACATCTCCTGCATGAGCAATTCCTTCGGGTGTTTTTCTGGATTTCGCTCCTTTGCCTCCGCTTAAGTAAATTCCATGCTCTTCGGGACTTAAAGACGCCTTTAGAGCACCTAATGTTGTAGTGGTGGTTCCTGAAGAATGCCAGTCAAAACCCAAAACGCAGGAAAATGCCTGAAACCAGTAAGGATTTGAAATTCTATTTAAAAATTCAGCTAAACTGTACTCTTCAATGATTACGCTGGCTAGTGCTCCTGATAGTTTCACCATTCTTGTAAACAGCCATTTTGGAGGATGGCCTCCATGAAGTGGAAGATTAACTGCTCCTTTTCTTTGCATGAAATATAATTTGATTATTATAAATATTCTAGTTTTGGTAAGAGCATTTGGTATGTATTTTTTTTTAAATTTTTTCAAATTTTATCATATCACATATATTAAACAAAACTTTAATAAGTAATGGTTACTAAAATTATTAATGTTATATTTATTAACAAATTATTTAATCAAAATTATTAAGGAGCGTAATTTTTATGGCTATAGATAACGGAGATTTTGTAAGAGTAAACTTTACTGGTAAAATAAAAGACACAGATGATGTATTTGATACTACTTATGATGAAATTGCACAAGAAGCTGGAATTTTCGATGAAAATAAAACCTACAAAGCAATTCCTATTGTTGTAGGAGGTAACCACTTATTACCAGCTATTGAAGAAGCTATTAAAGGATTAGAAGCAGGAGATAAAAAAACTATTGAAGTGGACGCTGAAAACGGATTCGGTCAAAGAAACCCTAAATTAATCCAATTAGTCCCTATGAAAGAATTCAAAAGACAAGGTATGACTCCTGTTCCAGGTATGAGAATCCAATCTGAAGGTTCAACCGGTAAAATCTTAACCGTAAACGGTGGAAGAGTAAAAGTTGACTTCAACCACGAATTAGCAGGAAGAGATTTAGTTTACGATGTTGAAGTATGTGAAATTATTGAAGATGATGAAGAAAAAATCAAAAGTATGATTGAATTACATTACTCCAACCCTAATGTGGATGTTGAAAAAACCGAAATCGACATCGTTGACGGCGTTGCAAACATCAAATTAGATGAAATGGCTAAATTCGATCAACAATCTTACATGGATGTTACCTTTGCAAGATTCAGAATTGCAAAAGACATCTGGGACAACATCGAAAATATTACAAAAGTTAACTTCGTTGACGAATTCGAAAAAAGAGAAGAAGCTGACGAAGAAGAAGATGAAGAATAGATTTTCTCATCTTTATTTCTAATTTTTTTTTAAATTACCTCACCATCTTTAATTGCAACAATTCCGGGAATTTTATCTACTTTTAGCTTGAACATGGCTTCCATTCCCTCATTTTCAAATAAATCACATTCTTTTTTTAGAACTTTATTTGTAAGCAATGCCGCAACTGGTGGTGTGATTACAAAAATGGAATTGTTTTCATTTAAAGAATTAACAGTATTTTCATTTAACATTCCTTTTCCAACATGTATTTTAACACCATTTTCACTTAAAATAGGAATTGAAGATTCAATTTCCACTTTGCTGCTGGTTGTAGGAGCAATTCCTGCCTCACTAAAAGCAGTGTGCATAATAACGCTTCCGGTTAGGTCAAAAGGAACTTCATCATTTTTAACTAATTCCACAAGTTGGGGAAGTGCAGCGTCACGGCCTGTATAAATTGTTCCAGAAATTGTAATTTGATCTCCAACTTTAAGATTTGTTAAATCATCATCAGTAATTGGTGTTGTTAAATCTCTCATAATATTAAATATTAAAATTATTTTTTTTAAATTTTTAGAATTTGTCACGATTTCTCATAAGATATTTAAATGTTTATCAACATAAATAATATACATTCTATATTTATTTAACATAGAATTGTTAGGAGATTTAAAATTGATTATTATTGATGAAAATTTGTGTAAAGGATGTCATCTTTGCTTATTCATGTGTTATCAGAATGTATATGCAATATCTCCTGAAGTAAACAAAAAAGGAGTACAGTTACCATTTGTCAAGTTTGAAGACCGATGTACAAAATGTGGTACTTGTGAAATTGCATGTCCTGACCAAGCAATTACAGTTGATTTGCCAGAAAACTGGTGGATGAAAGATGACAATGATATTAACTTCAATCCTAATTTCACAAAAGGGGAAAAGTAGGTGTTAAAATGGCTGAAGAATTTTTTATTCAAGGAAATGAGGCATGTGCTAAAGGTGCCATAGCTGCAGGTTGCAGATTTTTTGCAGGTTATCCTATTACTCCATCTACTGAAGTTGCAGAAACTTTAGCTCGTGAATTGCCAAAAGTTGGTGGTTCTTTTGTTCAAATGGAAGATGAAATTGCTTCTGCTGGTGCAATTATTGGTGCTTCATGGGGAGGAGCTAAATCAATGACTGCTACCTCAGGACCTGGTATCTCATTAATGCAGGAAAATATAGGTTATGCATTCATGAGTGAAACTCCAATTGTTATTGTGGATGTTCAAAGAGGTTCTCCTTCAACCGCTCAACCAACTATGGCTGCGCAAGGTGATATGATGCAGGCTCGTTGGGGATCACACGGTGATTATGAACCAATTGCATTGTCTCCATCAAGTGTTCAGGAATTCTTTGACTTTACAATTAAAGCATTCAATTTGGCTGAAGAATATAGAGTTCCTGTTTTCGTCATGGCTGATGAAGTTATCGGACACATGAGGGAAAAAATCATTGTAGAGGACAGTATTGAAATTGTTCCAAGAAAAAGGCCGGAAAAAACTGATGATTATTTGCCTTTTGAAAATATTGAAAATGGAACAACTCCAATGCCGGCTTTCGGTGATGGATTTAATATTCATGTAACTGGACTTACTCACGATGAAAGAGGTTATCCTGATACAAACACTCCAGAAACTCATGATAAATTAGTTCAAAGAATTTGTGATAAGGTATTAAACAATAAAGATAAAATCTGTTCTGTCAAATCTGAAAACTGTGAAGACGCAGATATCATTCTTGTTTCTTATGGGGCACCAGTAAGGTCTGTTGTCGAAGCGGTCAACAAAACCGATAAGAAAGTTGGTTATATTAAAATAGACACTCCATGGCCGTTCCCTGATGAACAAATAGAAAAACTGACAGCAAATGCAAAGGATATAATTGTTGTTGAGATGAATTTGGGTCAAATGTATTATGAAGTTGACAGAGTATGTAAAAGAAATTCAAATGTTCATCTTATGGGGGTAATTGGTGGATTATTACCGACTCCTGATGAAATTTTAGAAGAAATTGATAGAGTAGGAGGAAACTAAAATGCCTAAAGAAAATAGATTTCTCCCATATTTAAGAGAAGACCGTTTACCTCATATTTTCTGTCCGGGATGTGGGAATGGAGCTATTATCAATGCATTTTTAGCAGCAATGGAAAAAGCGGAAATGGACTTTGATAATATAGCAATGGTTTCTGGAATTGGATGTTCTTCAAGAATTCCAGGATATTTAAAATGCGATTCTCTTCATACAACTCACGGAAGAGCATTAAGTTTTGCAACCGGACTTAAAACAGCAAATAAAGATTTGGATGTCGTTGTGTTTACTGGTGATGGTGATGCAGCTTCTATTGGTGGTAACCATTTAATTCATGCTGCTAGAAGAAACATTAATTTAACCGTAATCTGTATCAATAATAATATTTATGGTATGACTGGTGGTCAGATTAGCCCTACATCTCCTAAAGGCAGTTTTGGAACAACTGCACCATACGGTAATCAGGACACTCCATTTAAACTGGCTGAACTTGTTGCAGCTGCCGGTGCAACTTATTCCGCAAGATGGACCACTGTTCAAATAGAAAACCTTGTAACTTCTATAAAAGAAGGGTTAAAAAACCCTGGATTTTCATTTATCGAAGTTGCAACTCAATGTCCAACTTATTTTGGTCGTAAAAATAAACTTAGGACTCCTACTGCTATGGCTGCTGTAATGAAAGCTAATACAGTATTTAAATCTGCTGCAGATAGGATGAAACCAAAAGATTTGGAAGGAAAAATAGTTGTTGGTGAATTCGCCAATACTCAAAGGGATGAATTCACAGAAAACATTGATAAAATAAGTGTTGAAAAATTTGGTAAGAAAACTCTTATCAATTCTGCATACACAACAGAGTTATAGGTGGATAATATGAGAACTGAGATTAGAATTTGTGGATTTGGTGGGCAAGGTGTAATTCTTGCAGGTATTATCTTGGGTAAATCTGCATGTCTTTTTGATGGTAAAGAAGCTGTCCAAACTCAATCCTATGGTCCGGAAGCTCGTGGTGGGGCTTCAAAATGTGAAGTTGTTATTAGTGATAGTGAGGTTGATTATCCTAAAGTTCAAAATCCGGATATCCTGGTGGCAATGTCCAATGAGGCATTGATTAAGTATATTGTGGATTTAAAAGACAATGGAACTTTAATTGTGGATCCTGGAACAACTTATGTGGATGATGTTAAGGATTACATTGAGGAACATAATATTGAAGTTTACGAGGCTCCAGCTACAAAAACAGCTACTGATGAAATAGGACTTAAAATTGTAGCAAATATAGTTATGGTCGGAGCTATTACAAAAATTACTAAAGTAATATCAAAAGAAGCGGCTATAAAAGCTATTGAAGCAAGCGTTCCAAAAGGAACTGAAGAGAAAAATATTGCAGCTTTTGAAGCAGGATATGCTTTAGCAGAATAGGTGTTATAATGAGATTTTTTGAAAGTGTAGCAAAACAAGTTTTTAATAAAGAAGGTATTCCAATTTTAGAGGGACATGTAGCTTACTCTCCTGAAGAGGCAATGACAATTTCTTCAGAGATGGACGTCCCTGTTGTTGTTAAGGCACAAGTTTTAACTGGTGGTAGAGGTAAAGCCGGTGGTGTCAAATTTGCAGATAACCCTGGTGAAGCCTTGAAAGTTGCTGACGAAATTTTAGGAATGGAAATTAAAGGTGAAAGAGTAAAACACCTTTTAATCGAAGAGAAAGCTGAAATTCTCAATGAATTCTTTGTAACAGTATCTGTTGACAGAGGAGCAAGAAGACCAGTTATTTTGGCAAGTAAGGAAGGTGGAGTTGAAATAGAAAACTTGGCTAAAACAAATCCTGAAAAGATTATTAAATATTATCCAAATCCTTTACTTGAATTCTTACCATATGAAGCACGTGAAGTTGCACGTAAGATGGGAGTTCCATCTGAATTGATTTCACCAATGGGAGACATGATTTGGAAATTATACAATGTATTTACAAAATATGATGCAGATACAGCTGAAATAAACCCATTAGTATTGACTCCAGACGGTTTAATTGCTGCAGATGCTAAACTGGTTGTTGAAAACGATTCATTGTTCAGACATCAGGATTTGGTTGAGAGAATGCACTATAAGAAAAAAGCGGTGGACTTTGTTCAATTGGATGGAGACATTGCAGTAATCGGTAATGGTGCAGGTTTAACTTTAACCGCTATGGACATGATTAAGCTTAACGGTGGTGAACCGGCTACATTTTTAGATATTGGTGGTGGAGCTTCAGAACAAATAATCCATCAAGCTCTAAGCATAGTTTTAAACTACGACCCTGTTAAAGTAGTATTTTTAAATGTTTTAGGTGGTATTACTAAAGCTGATGATGTTGCTCGTGGAGTAATAAAAGCTTTAGACCAAGTAGGGCGCAAAGTACATATTGTTATCAGACTAACTGGTACCAATGAGGTAGAAGGCCAAAGACTTTTAGAAGAAGCTGGAATTCCATATGAAACTTCAATGGAAAAAGCTGCTCGTAAAGCCGTTGAGCTTTGTGAAGAACTGAAAGCTGAAGGTAAATAATGAAATTCTTTGCCATTAATGGTTCTCCAAGAAGAAACTGCAATACTGCTCAACTTTTGGACAAATCTCTTGAGGGAGTCAAATCTGTCTTTCCAGAGGCTACTGCTGAAAGGATAGATTTGTATGACTTTCCTTTTCATGGGTGTAGAAGCTGTTTTGCATGTAAAAGGATAAATGGAAAGCATTATGGTAAATGCGCACAAAAAGATAATCTACAACCTATTCTTGATGAAATCGTTCAGGCTGATGGTGTTATTTTAGGTTCACCAATCTATTTCAGTGATGTAACTGGAAATATGAGATGCTTTTTGGAAAGGTTCATGTTTCCATTTGCGGTATACAGCAAAACTGAAGTGGTTAATCATAAAAAGATGCCTTTAGCTTATATTTATGCAATGAATGCTTCTGAAGAAAGTTCTTATCAAATTGGCTATCATGACCTTCATGACCACTTCGAGATGGGTTTAAGTATGATATTCACCAAACCTGAGCATTTGTATGTCTACGAAACATATCAGTTCAAAAATTATTCAAAATATGTTTCTGATGTTTTTGATGAAAAAGAGAGAAAACAAATCAGAAAAACTCGTTTTCCAAAAGATTTGGAATCTGCTTTTGAGCTAGGAAAAAAGATTGCTATTCAAGCAAAACAACACGGCTGATTTCAGATTCGTTTACCAGTTCCTTACCGCATGCATCACCTATTTTTTTTGCAAATTCCTTAACCTCCTCAAAGGTAGGCATGTTGTCTAGTGTTAATCTTTCACGTGATGAGCCAACGCACATGTATGCCTTTACTTCTACAAAATCAGGGTCTGCTTTTTTAATTAGTTTTGCATAATCTTCAGGATTTTCCATATTTTTTCTCTTAACGCAGGTATTTCTTATACATGTACGTGAATCAAAACTGGATAATGTTTCCAGTGATTCATTTAAATTGCTCCAAGCATCATTTATTCTTGGTCTGCAGACTTCATTGAATATTTTCTCAGTAGGTGCATCCAAGGAAAGGTACAGTTGGTAAGGATCGTTTTCTAGATTGCGAAGCCTGTCTACACACTGGCCGTTGCTGACTACAAATGTTGTAAAGTCACGGCGGTTAAACTCACCAATCAGCTCATCAATTTTGGGATAAAGGGTTGGTTCTCCAGCCAGTGAAATCGCTGCATTGGTGGGGTCCTTTATTTCTTCTAGTTTTTTCCTGTTTGCTTTGTCATTTCCATAAAAACCGCATAATAAATTGTTTTGAGCTTTAATCGCATCATCGACTATTGTTTTTGGATCATCATATTCTTCATCTTCCCAGTGGGTTTGTGTGTATGTCAGGTCTCTCCAGCAGAATTCGCATTCTTGCTGGCAGTTTGGAACTGAAGGAGACATCTGAAGACATCTGTGGGATTCAATTCCATAAAATTTCTCTTTATAACAAACTCCCTTATCTACAATACTTTGTCTTGTCCAGTGACATGTCTTGACGGCAGCATGACCGTATTTGCCAACAAAGCGGTATCCGCTTTTTTCCAGTTTTTCGATTTGGTTTTTATTGAATGACATAAAATCAAGTTAATGTTTAGTTTTGATAGTATATACATTTTACAGGCAAAAGTAAATATTGATTTTATTGAACATAATTGTATTATATTCGTTAAAAGTATTTATATGTTTAATTATAATACTATTTTTTATGAGATTATGGAGCAAAAATCAAGAAAAATTATTTTTCGTTAACTCGGAAAAATTTGCATCCCCTCAACAGCTCTTCTATAAGACTGATGATGGGAGATATTTGGCCTATTGGCCTAAACGAGATAGAGGCAGAAAGTCAACACTTCAGGCTAGAAACTCCCTGATTGGAAACTATACTGAAAAGTGGGTCTGTGACTTATTCAAATCACTGATTGATGATGAAAACCTTTTCATTGTCCAGCAGGCAAGGATTCCGTCGGTGGGAATCACCTCAAAATCTCCGGCCGACATTGTCGTTGCAACAGATGATAAAAAAATTTTAAAAGCTTCACAGGTAAAACTAATATGTGAAGTTAAAATGTCTTTGGTGTGGAATTGGGAATATGATCCAACTTTAAAAAGGATTGTTGAAGTTGGTGATTATAAGACTCATCAGGGAAAACCTAGTTTCACACGTTCAGATTCTATCCTAAAAGCTATCGGCAAATGTATTGATATTAGGGTGTCAAACTATGAATCTTCAAAAATTCCTATTGTGGTTTTAGGTAATGCTCCACTATCCAATGGGTTCTGCAAAAAAGCAGACTACTTAAAGCATTCTGGAATTATTCAGGGATTCTGGTCTTTAAATCCATTTCCTCTAAATCATGGAAACACTAGAAAAACATCTTCAAAAAATGGATTCGTCCGCTTTGACAATACTGATGAGTTGAAAATGCATTTAAATCATTTGTTTGCCCAAAATCTGAATTTCTTTTCAGGAATGGAATCTCCAAGAAAACTAGGTCAAATAATTGAAATGGCCAACAGAGAAAATACTTACGAAGAAAAGGGATTGAAGTTTTTAAATCTCTTGAAGAGGTCTTAAATTGACAAGAAAAACCCAGACAACAACATTCGGTTCAGTTGTGCGTGAATCCCACAGCTCAAAAAAGTTTTATAGCTCAAAGTTATATGAAGATTTTGAAATCCCAAAAAATATTGAATATAAGGAAAATAAAATCAATAAATCTGATTTGAATAGGTTATATTGTAAATCCAGTGAGAATATGGATGAAATTCCTGATGAAAGTGTTCATCTGATGATTACCTCACCTCCATATAATGTGGGCAAGGAATATGATGATGACTTGTCGTTGGATGAATATTTGGATTTATTGAATGTAGTCTTCAGCCAAGTTCAAAAAAAACTGGTCACTGGTGGCAGAGCTTGCATTAACATAGCAAACATTGGAAGAAAGCCCTATATTCCACTACATGCAATGGTAATCGAGATAATGTTGGATTTGGGATTTCTAATGAGAGGAGAAATCATTTGGGATAAATCCGCCAGTGGTGGAGGATCATGTGCATGGGGAAGTTGGATGTCAGCATCAAACCCGGTTTTAAGAGATTATCATGAATACATATTGGTTTTTTCAAAGGATTCTTACTCAAAAAACAAAAAACAGGAAAAAAGAGACACTATTGGGCATGATGAATTTATTGACTGGACAAGGAGTATCTGGACTTTCCCAGCAGTAAACGCTAAAAAAATAGGTCATCCGGCTCCGTTTCCGGTTGAACTGCCTCACAGACTTATCAATCTGTACAGTTATGAAGGTGATGTCATCTTGGACCCATTCTGTGGCAGTGGCACAACTTGCATTGCGGCAATTCAAAATAATAGAAACTACATTGGATATGACATTAAAAAAGAATATATTGATTTGGCTCAAAAGAGAATTTCTAATCAAAAATCTATTAAATAATGTTATACAAATAGTATATATAATAAAAGTTAATGTGGGATAAAAATGGATACACCAATTGTGATATTGAATTATAAGACCTACTTGGAATCAAGTGGTATAAAAGCTTTAGAACTTGCACACGATTTGGAAAGTGCTGCTAATGAGTCCGGAATCACTATGGTTGCAGCACCTCAGGCAGCAGATATTTATAGGATAAGCGAAGAAGCATCACTTCCTATTTTTGCTCAACATATTGATCCAATCGCTCCGGGAGGACATACAGGTTCTAGTTTAATCAGTACTTTAGTCGAAGCGGGAGTCAGCGGATCTTTAATCAACCATTCTGAAAACAGAATGAAATTGGCTGACATTGATGAGGTAATCAAATTGTGCAGACAGTATGAAATAGAATCCTGTGTATGCACTAACAATATAGATACTTCCAAAGCTGTAGCAGCACTCGCTCCTGATGCAGTCGCTGTTGAACCGCCGGAACTTATAGGTACAGGAATTCCAGTGTCACAGGCACAGCCTGAAGTTGTTGAAGATACTGTAAAAGAAGTAAAAGCAATCAATAAAGATATTAAAGTTTTATGCGGTGCAGGAATCACCACTGGTGATGATATGAAAGCAGCTATGGATTTAGGTGCTGATGGAGTATTGCTCGCATCAGGAATCATCAAGGCTGAAAGTCCTAAAGATGCATTGCTTGATTTGGTAAGTAAATTGTAGAGTGAGTGAGATGTCAGGCGAATTTAACACAATTGATGATTTTGATGTTGAAGACAAGACTGTCCTTGTTAGGGTAGATATTAACTCACCGGTTGATCCGGGTGATGGAATAATTCTAGATGACACAAGACTGAAATTACATGCCCAAACTATTAGGGAACTATCTAAAAAAGGTGCTAAAGTTGTACTTCTTGCTCATCAAAGCCGTCCAGGTAAAAAAGATTTCACAACATTATCCCAACATGCTGAAGCATTATCTGACCTTTTAAATTTAAGAGTTAAATACATTGATTCTCTCTTTTCAAATTCAGCAAAAGAAGCTATTAAAGACTTAAAACCTCATGAAATCCTTTTACTTGAAAATGTACGTTTCTTTTCTGAAGAAACACTTTCAAGAACTCCTGAAGAGCAATCAAAAACATTGCTTGTAAGACAATTATCCCCATTAATTGATTATTATGTCAATGATGCATTTGCCGCTGCTCATCGTTCACAAGCATCATTGGTTGGTTTTACAGTAAACACACCTTCTGCAGCAGGTCGTGTAATGGAAAAAGAATTAACTGTAATTCAAAACGCTTTGGATAATGTGGAACATCCTTGCGTATTCTTGCTTGGTGGAATGAAGCCTGATGATTCTATTGATGTTATGGAAAATGTATTGAGCAATGGGACTGCAGACTCAATTTTAACAACAGGGATTGTTGGAAATATAGTATTGTGGGCTGCTGGTGTTGATATTGGTCAGGTTAACAGAGACTTTATTGCCAGCAGAGGCTATGAGGATATGGTTGAAAAAGCAAAAGAATTAATTGAAAAATTTGGAGATAAAGTAAAATATCCTCTTGATGGAGCCTGTGAAATCGATGGTGAGCGAGTAGACATTGATGTGGATGAACTTCCAAACGAAGCTATTTTCGACATTGGAGTAAAAACTATTGCTTATTATGCAAAAGAGATTAGGGATGCCAAATACATTTTTGCAAACGGGCCTGCGGGAGTATTTGAAGACCCTAAATTTGCAATGGGTACTGAAGATTTGATTAATGCAATGGCTAAATCCGAAGGATTTTCATTAATCGGTGGAGGCCACATTGCAGCAGCTACTGCTGGACTTGGATTGGAAGACCAGATGAGTCATTTAAGTAGTGGTGGTGGAGCTTGTATTAGTATGCTGGCCGGTAAAAAGTTAGCTGCTGTGGAAGCTTTAAAAAACAGTAAAAAATAATTTTTTTTTACTTTTTTTATCTTTTTTTTAAAATAAATAATTTAGCTATTAAATATTTTTAATAGCTCTTGTGATGATTTTTTTGGATTTTCAGAAGACATTATTGCGCTAACAACAGATAATCCTGCAATTCCGGTGTCAGTTAACTGAGAAGCATTTTCTAAGTTTATTCCACCTATTGCTACAACTGGAATGTCAATTGATTCAACAATCTTTTTCAGTTCTTCTTTTGTAACTGATGATGCATCATCTTTTGTTTTAGTTGGAAATACTGCACCTGTTCCGATATAATCAGCACCATCTTTTTGTGCTTTTTTTGCTTCATCGATTGTTGCTGCGGAGATTCCCAATATTTTATCTTCGCCTATAAGTTTTCTTGTAATGTCACATGGCATATCGCTTTGACCGACATGGACGCCATCTGCATCAATTGCTAATGCAACATCAACTCTATCGTTAATAATCAGAGGAATATTATACTTTGAGGTAATTTCTTTAACCTTCAGCGCTAAATTATAAAAGTCAAGAGTATCTGCAGTCTTTTCTCTAATCTGAACTACAGTAACTCCGCCTTTTATGCCTTCTTCAATTGTTTTTAAAAATTTTTCTTCATCATCGCTATTGTCTGTGACGAGATATAGGGATAAATCTATGTTTTTCATAATATCTTAATGTTTGATTCATTGATTAAGATTTCACTGTTTGTTTTGTAGAGATAATCAATGAGATATGTTCTAAATGAACCTGTTCCTTCATCTTTTTCTTCAACTTTTGCTCTTGCTTTTTCACCAGCAATATTCATGGCCAAAATTGCAACAAGAGTTCCTTCAAGAGGTTTTGAACCGCCTATGCAACTTCCAACGATTGATGATAACATACATCCGCTGCCAGTAATTAAAGGCATCATATCATCTCCGTTATCAATTGCGATTGTAGTTTCACCATCACTTAAAATGTCTATAGGGCCGCTTGCAAGGATTGTTGTGTCTAATTTGTTTGCAAGTTCTTTAATAATCTCGCCATTTGCACTGAGGTTTTCTTCAGTTATAATGTCGTCTATATTAACATCCACGCCTTTTGCAGTATTATTTTCATCAATAACTCCAACTAATTTTGCAATTGCTTTAATTTCACTGATATTTCCCCGAATTGCTGTTATTTTGTAGTTTTTAATTAAGTCTAATGTTGTTTTATTTCTAAGGGCAGTAACTCCAACTCCAACTGGATCAAGTACTATGGGAGTATTTGTTTTATTCGCAACTTCTGCACTAATATTCATGGATTTTATTTGTTCTTTACTTAATTTTCCTATGTTAATTACAAGAACATCTGCTATTGTAACAACTTCTTCTAGTTCTTCAGCATCTTCTGCCATGAATGGTGATCCGCCAATTGCAAGAACTGCATTAGCACAATCATTTATGGTTACTGAATTGGTTATGCAGTGTGTTAAAGCATTTTTCTCTTTAATATTTGTTAAAGTTTCATCAATTTTATCCAACAATTCTTTTTCACTATTTATCATGATTATTAATTATAAATTTTTTAATATTTAAAATTTTAGTGATTAAAGCTATTTCATCGTAAAGTATTTAAATGACCTATCACATAAATTTAATTGTTCTATAATATTAACATGTTGCCTCGGTGGCTCAGTCTGGTAGAGCGCGAGACTTGTAATCTCGTGGTCGCGGGTTCAATTCCCGTCCGGGGCTTTTAATTTATATGTTTAATATAAATTTTTTTAGATATTGTTGGAATTATAGTAACATTTATATAGATGTAACGTTATATTATTATTAGTATGTTATCTGCATACTTATTGTGTGTGGGTCCGTAGGGTAGCTTGGTCGATCCTTTGGGCTTTGGGAGCCTGAGACTCCGGTTCAAATCCGGGCGGACCCATTAACCCGCCTTAGCTCAATTTGGCAGAGCGTTGGACTGTAGATCCAAATGTTGCTGGTTCAAGTCCGGCAGGCGGGATTTCAATTTATTTATTTGAAATTCATCATATTTTTGGATAAAAACTATGATTTTCCAAAACATTTATATATGATGAAATCAAAAGTGATTGATAGTGTATAATATTCATAATGGTGTTTCTCGCCTTGGTGGTGTAGGGGCTATCATGTGGGCCTGTCGAGCCCGCGACTCGGGTTCAAATCCCGGCCAGGGCGCTTCAAATACATATGAATATGATATATCATTTAGGCCTGTAGCTCAGTCTGGCAGAGCGCTTGGCTTTTAACCAAGCGGCCGCGGGTTCAATTCCCGTCAGGCCTGTTTCTAATTTTATATTTTAAATTTTCTATTTGGAGGAAATAATTTGAAAATTGATATTCAAGACCATATGCTTGTACCAAAGCATGAAATCATGACTGAAGAAGAAATTTCAGAAGAATTTAGTGATGTTGATTATGATTTTAAAGACCTTCCTAAAATAAGATCTGAAGATCCAGTTGTGAAAGCTATAGGTGCAGAACCTGGAAATGTTTTAAGAATAACTCGTGAAAGTCAAACTGCTGGGGTATTTATAACTTATAGAATTGTTGAAGGTTAATATCATTTTAATATAATTTTAGATTAGTGAAATTTAATATAGTATAATTTCTGTGTTTTTTTGTTTTTAGAAATTCATTATAATAAATTTGAACTTAGTTTGAGAGGAATTATCTTAAAGGAGATAGTTATGAGTAAATTAAGAATAATGATTAAATGAATTAGTTATAATTAGGTTTATCCTAATTTTTTAGTTTTATTATTATTTTTATTGCGTATGTAATGCGGAGGATATCCATGACAGAGAATAACTGGAAATTAGTTGATGCATTTTTTGATAAATATGATTTGGTGGATCACCATATTAAATCATACAACGATTTTGTAAACAATAGGATTCAAAATATCATTGATATCACAGAACCTATTACTCTAGATGATGGTAAATACACTTTAAAAACTGGTAAAGTCCGTATTGAAAAACCATCCAACAAAGAGGCAGACGGTTCTAGTAGTGAAATTGATCCTACTGAAGCTAGACTTAGAAATTTGAATTATTCTGCGGATATGTACCTTGAAATGGCATTAAATGAAGAAGGAGAAGATAATCCTTTAGAAGAAGTATATATTGGTGAATTACCTGTTATGCTTAAATCTGACATTTGCCATCTTAATGGTCTCAGTCCGGAAGAATTGATTGAAAAACATGAAGACCCTCAAGATTTAGGTGGTTACTTCATTGTTAATGGTTCTGAAAGAGCTGTTGTAACAATGGAAGAGATTGCTCCAAACAAAATTATTCTTGAGCGTATTGATAATGTAGAAGACAGACATGCAAAAGCTGTTGTAACTTCTATTAAAAGTGGTTTCAGAGCTAGAATTACATTAGAATATAAAAAACCACGTAAAAATGGTGTATTTTTAAGAATTTCATTCCCATACCTTCCAGGAGAAATTCCATTAGTTATTTTATTAAGAGCTCTTGGTTTAAGTACTGATGAAGAAATTATTACCGCAATTTCTGATGATAATAATTTCCAGATGATGATTGCAGACGATCTTCAGGTTTCATCAGAATCATTAAAATTAGACCAAAAAGAAATGGACGGTATGACTCTTGATGAGAGAAAAGAATACATGCAAACAGCTGCTATTAAATACATTGGTAACAGAGTAGCTAAAAACATGCCTAAAGATTATCGTTTAAAACGTGCTAAGGATGTAATTAATCGTTATTTATTACCTCATATGGGTACTGAAGAAGATAGATGTTATGATAAAGCGATTTACTTAGCAGAAATGACTGAAATGTTATTAGAAGTAATTGAACAAAAAAGAGAACCTCACGATAAGGATCATTACACTAACAAAAGACTCAGAGTATCTGGTGATTTAATGGAAGATTTATTCAGAGTAGCTTTCACTAATTTAACTAGAGATATGAGTTATCAACTTGAAAGAAGTCTTTCTAGAGGTAAAGACCTTTCTATTAAACAGGCTGTTCGTAGTGATGTTTTGACTGAAAATATCAAACATGCTATTGCTACAGGAAACTGGGTTGGTGGAAGAGCTGGTGTAAGTCAGTTATTAGATAGGACAAGTTACATGGGTACACTTTCTCACTTAAGACGTGTTGTATCTCCATTAACCAGAAGTCAACCTCACTTTGAAGCAAGAGATTTGCACCCAACTCAATTTGGTAAAATCTGTCCAAACGAAACTCCGGAAGGACCAAACTGTGGTTTGGTAAAGAACTTAGCTTTATTGTGTAATATTTCAGAAGGTTCAGATGAACAAGAAATTATTGATGTAATTGAACAAATGGATGTTGAGTTGATTTAAGGAGGTGAGATGTTGTCTGATATTAAAAAACCTGTGTTAAATGAGAAAAAAGCATTTTATTATTTTGGTTTTAAAACTGTTGTTCCTTTCAGTGAAGTTGAAAAGGCAATCAAAGCATTGAAAAATGTTGCTAGTGATGAATTGGCAAAGACAGTAAATGACCATGCAGAAAATATTGAATCTTATTTTGATAATGATGATTTAAAAAATGATGAAACTTTATCTGTTAAATTCAACAGGGGTGAACCTAGGAAAAGTTGGGCATCTTACAAAGATGATTTCCCTGAAATTAATTTAGCCGAATTAATTGAAAATGAAGAATCTGAAGATGCTATTGAAGTGGTTGAGAAAGAAGCTGCTGATGAAATTGATGTAATTGAAGAAGCAGATATTGAACCTGTTGTTGAGGAAAAACCTGAAGTAAAAGAACCAGTTGTTAAGAATTCACATCCGAAAACAAAAATTTACATTAACGGTGAACTTTTAGGTTCCTGTGAAGACCCAGTTAATTTCACTCAACAAATGAGAGAAAAAAGAAGAAATGGTGAAGTCTCTCATGAGATGAACATTACTTATTATGAAGATAACAATGAGATTTATATATTCAATGACCCTGGTAGGGCTAGAAGACCATTAATTATTGTTAAAGATGGTGTTCCACTCTTAAAAGAAGAGCACTTAAATAAAGTGGCTAACGGAAAATTGAAATGGGATGATTTAATTAACAATGGTCTTATTGAATACTTGGATGCTGAAGAAGAAGAAAACTCATACATTTCAATGTCTTTAGCTGAAATTAATGAGGACCACACTCACTTGGAAATTGACCCTGCTACTATGTTAGGTATCTGTGCAGGAATTATTCCATTCTCTGACCACAACTCCTCTCCAAGGAACACTATGGAAGCAGGTATGACAAAACAGGCTTTAGGATTATATGTTTCTAACTATGCATTACGTACCGATACCAGAGCACACCTGTTACACCACCCTCAAACTCCAATAGTTAAAACACGTATTATTGACTCAACTAATTATGACTTAAGACCATCCGGTCAAAACTTCGTTGTTGCTTTAATGTCTTACGAAGGATATAACATGGAAGACGCAATGGTTATCAACAAAGGAGCTTTAGAAAGAGGTTTGGCAAGGTCTTCCTTCTTCAGAGCTTATGATACCTCTGAGAAAAGATATGCTGGTGGTCAGGTAGACAAATTTGAAGTGCCTGATAAAAATATTAAAGGTTACAGATCAGAAGAAGCTTACAGAAACTTAGATGATGACGGTGTTGTAAACCCTGAATCATATGTTGAATCTGGTGATGTCTTGATTGGTAAAACTTCACCTCCAAGGTTCTTGGAAGAAGACTTTGGAACAGTAGCTGATAGAAGGAGAGAAACTTCTGTAACTGTAAGACATGGTGAAAAAGGTATTGTAGATGCGGTTCTTTTATCAGAAACCGTTGAGGGTTCAAGATTAGCAAAAATCAGAGTAAGAGATACAAGACAACCAGAATTTGGTGATAAATTCGCATCAAGACACGGTCAGAAAGGGGTTGTCGGTTTAATATTATCTCCTGAAGATATTCCATTTACAGAATTTGGTGTCGTGCCGGATTTAATTGTTAATCCTCACGCGATTCCATCTAGGATGTCTATCGGTCAGGTGCTTGAAATGGTTGCAGGTAAAGCAGGTTGTCTTGAAGGAGAACGTGTAGATGCAACTCCATTTAACCAGACTCTTGAAGATGAAATCAAACAGCAATTAATAGACAATGGATTTGAATCTGCAGGATGTGAATCTTTATACAGTGGTGTAACCGGTGAAAGAATCGATGCAGAAATTTTCGTTGGTGTTGCATATTACCAAAAATTACACCATATGACTACTGATAAAGTTTATGCTCGTTCAAGAGGTCCAGTACAAGTGCTCACACGTCAACCTACTGAAGGTAGGGCACGTGAAGGTGGTTTAAGATTTGGAGAAATGGAAAGAGACTGCCTTATCGCACACGGTGCTGCATTAACCTTGAAAGAAAGACTTCTTGATGAGTCTGACAAATATGAAGCTATTGTATGTGAAAATTGTGGAATGTTAGCTGTATATGATAAGCATAAGAATAAAAAATACTGTCCTATTTGTGGGGATGTGGAAACTTATCCAGTAGAAATATCATATGCATTTAAATTATTATTAGATGAACTTAAGAGTTTATGTATTTTCCCTAAATTAGTTTTAGGAGACAAAGCATAATTACAGTTATTAAAGGAGCCAATTCATGAAAGGATTTATAAAAAAAATAGAACAAATCAACTTTGGGCTAATGTCTCCTGAAGATATTCGTGCAATGTCTGTTGTGACTGTTGAAACTCCTGACACTTATGAGGATGATGGTTTTCCTATTGAAAAAGGTTTAATGGATCCTCGTTTAGGTGTTATTGACCCTAGTTTAGTATGTAGGACTTGTGGTTTCAGAGGTGGAGACTGTCAAGGGCATTTTGGTAGTATTGAATTAGCTAGACCAGTTATTCATATTGGTTTTGGTGATGTTATTCACAAAATTCTACGTTCTACTTGTAATGAATGTGGTCGTGTACTTTTAAGCCAGGACCAAATCGATGATTTCACTCAACAAATTCGTGAAGCTATGGATAACAAGGAAAGCCTCAATGCTATCTTAAAAGAAGTTTATAGGGTTGCCAAAAGGGAATTGAAAACTTTACCTGAAGACGATGAGGAAATTGATCCTAAACATTGCTGTCCTCATTGTGGTGCACCTCAAGAAGCAATCAGTTTGGATAAACCTGTTACAATCCGTCAAGGTGATTACAAATTAACCGCTTCTGAAGTCAGAGAAAGACTTGAAAGAATCAGTGATGAAGATTCATTTGTTTTAGGTGTAAACCCTGAAGTTGCAAGACCAGAATGGTTAGTTTTAACCGTTTTACCTGTTCCTCCTGTAACTGTAAGGCCATCAATTACTTTGGATACTGGTGAAAGGTCAGAAGACGACTTAACTCACAAATTGGTAGATATCTTACGTATCAATCAACGTTTACTTGAAAACATGGAAGCAGGAGCTCCTCAATTAATCGTTGAAGACTTATGGGAATTATTACAATATCACGTTACTACTTACTTTGATAATGAAGCTAGTGGTGTTCCACCTGCAAGACACAGATCAGGAAGACCACTTAAAACCTTAACTCAAAGGTTAAAAGGAAAAGAAGGAAGATTCAGATCAAACCTTTCAGGTAAAAGGGTTAACTTCTCTGCCCGTACTGTAATCTCTCCAGACCCAAACATCAGTATTAACGAGGTCGGAGTACCGGAAATGATTGCAAAAGAAGTAACTGTACCGGTATATGTTAATGAATGGAACATTGAAGAGATGAAACAATACATCAAAAATGGTCCTGAACAACACCCTGGTGCAAATTATGTAATCAGAACCGATGGAAGAAAAATCAGAGTACGTGGAGATGAAACTAAAGAATTAATTCTCGAACAGTTAGAACCAGGTTTCATCATTGAAAGACACTTGAAAGATGGGGACATGGTTTTATTCAATCGTCAACCTTCTTTACACAGAATGAGTATGATGGCACACGAAGTAAGGGTTTTACCTTACAAGACATTCAGATTAAACTTATGTGTATGTCCTCCATACAATGCTGACTTTGACGGAGACGAAATGAACATGCACGTTTTCCAAACTGATGAATCCCGTGCCGAAGCCAAATCATTGATGCGTGTACAGGAACACATCTTATCTCCAAGGTTTGGAGGACCTATTATCGGTGCTATTCACGATCACATTTCTGGTGCATACCTTTTAACAAGAGATGGTGTAGAATTTACAGAAGAACAGGCTTTACAAATTATCAGAAAATCTCACTTGAAACTACCTGAATTGAAAGCAGGTCAATGGGTTTTAAAACAGGATCCTGACTTTGATGAAGATTCATACATATTCAAAGAAAAAGGTGAGATGTGGACTGGTAAAGAATTGTTCTCTTTATTATTACCTAATGACTTAAACTTATCTTACAGTGCTGAGATTTCCAAATGTCCTGTAGTATACCCTGAAGAGGATGCTACTGTTGTTATTAAAAACGGTATCCTTGTACAAGGTGTAATAGATGAATCTGCTTACGGTTCATTCTCAGGTAAAATCTTAGATAAAATCGTTAAGGAATACGGTCCTGGAAGAGCTAAAGAATTCTTAGACAGATCAACTGATTTAGCTATCTGCGGAATTATGAAAACAGGTATTACAACTTCCTTAAACGATGAAGAAATTCCTGAAGAAGCTCAAGACCGTATTAACGAGCACTTGGATAAAAAGATGGCTGAAGTAGATAAACTCGTTGAATCTTATGAGGAAGGATATCTCCAAGCGTTACCTGGTAGAAGCCTTGAAGAAACTTTAGAGATGAAAATCATGCAAGTTCTTGGGGAAGCTAGGGACATGTCCGGTAGTATTGCAGAAAACTACCTTACTATGGGTAAACAATACCCAGAAGACTCATATGACCATGTGATGGCTGTAGAAAACCATTCTGTAGTAATGGCACGTACTGGTGCAAGGGCATCCATGTTGAACCTTACTCAGATTACTGCATGTGTAGGGCAACAGGCAGTTAGGGGTGGACGTATCGAAAGAGGATACTTGAACAGAACTTTACCTCACTTCAAGAAAGGTGAGTTAGGGGCAAAAGCTAAAGGATTTGTTCACTCAAGTTACAAATCAGGTCTTGACCCAATTGAGTTCTTCTTCCACGCAATGGGTGGAAGAGAAGGTCTTGTAGATACTGCGATTCGTACAGCGCAATCTGGTTACATGCAAAGAAGACTTGTAAATGCACTTCAAGATTTACAAGTTAAATCTTCAGGACTTGTTACTGATAACCAGGGCAATGTTATCCAAACCATGTTTGGTGAAGATGGAGTTGATCCTGCTAAATCTGACTTCGGTAAAGCTGCAAACTTAGACAAACTTATTAGTGAAATAAGAATGGAAAGTGGAATGGAAGGTAAGTAGGTGTAACTATGGAAGATATTATAATTAAAGTAAAAGACACAATTGCACAACTTAATGAAGAAGAAAAGCTTGATATAGATTTTCCAGATAGTTATATCGAAGATTTAGCAAAAGCTTATATTAAAAATGATTTAACTGATGATGAATTAACTGAATTAATCAGAAAACTCAAACAGGCCTATGACCGAGCTCACGTTGAAGCTGGCGAGGCTGTTGGAACAGTAGCTGCACAATCTGTAGGTGAACCTGGTACACAGATGACCATGCGTACTTTTCACTATGCAGGGGTAACTGAGTTAAACGTAACATTAGGTCTTCCAAGACTTATTGAGATTGTTGACGCTAGAAAAGAGATTGCTACTCCAACCATGGACATTTACTTTGATGAAGAAAGACGTAACGATGAAGAATTTGTTAGAACTTTAGCTAACCAGATTGGTAAAAGTACTATCAATGATATTCTTTCTGATTTCAATTTAAATTATGGTACAATGGAAGTTGAAGCAGTTTTAGACAACAAAAAAATTGAAGAAAAAAGACTGGACCGTGAAAAAATCAATGCGGCAATCGAGAAAGCTTTCAAGAAAGTTGACATTAACGGTGATGAAATAGTCATATCATCTTCAAAAGACTCTAAATCTGACTCTAAATTTGTAATTCGTGAACTTCGTCTTTTAGCAGATAAAGTACGTGACTTGCAAATAAGTGGTATAAAAGGTATAGGTAAGGTTATTATCCGTCGTGATGATGAATGGATTATCCACACTGAAGGATCAAACCTTAAGGAAATCCTTGACATGGAAGGTATTGACCATGTAAGAACTACCACTAACAACATTCATGAAATTGGAGAAGTTTTAGGTATTGAAGCTGCTCGTCAGTCAATTATTAACGAAGCTCAAAATACCTTATCTGAACAAGGTCTTAGTGTTGATGTAAGACATATTATGTTAGTTGCTGATATTATGACTTCAGAAGGTGTTGTCAAATCCATCGGAAGACATGGTATTAGTGGTGAAAAATCAAGTGTATTAGCTCGTGCAGCTTTTGAAGAAACTGGTAAACATTTACTCCGTGCAAGTATTCGTGGTGAAGTAGATGATTTAACAGGTATCATCGAAAATATTATTATTGGACAACCAATACCTCTTGGTACCGGTTCAGTCGGTGTCAAAATGGATTATAAAAATGAATAGGAGGCTAGATGATGGACGTAGATAGAGGAATCAGAGTTGCTGTTGACACTGGTGATGTTATATTAGGCTCTGAAAAATCAATTCAATCTTTAAAATTAGGAAAAGGCCAACTCGTTGTTGTTGCTGCTAACGCTCCTAAAGAAATTCTTGAAGATGTTGAATATTATGCAAATCTTTCCGAAATTCCATCTATCGTATATGATGGAACTAGTGTAGATTTGGGTTCTGTTTGTGGTAAACCTTTCACTGTTGCTACATTAATCGTAAACGATCCAGGAGATTCTACTATATTAGACGATTTGAGGTAGATTTAAGTGTCTATTAAATTTAGTGCAAATGAAATTAGATACATAGCTCTTTTCGAAAATATGACTGGAGCAATGGTTAAAGATTGCATTATCGATGATGAACATGGTAAAGTTACTTTCGTTGTTAAGAATGGTGACATGGGACTTGCTATTGGAAAAGGTGGAAGTTCCGTATCTAAAGTTCAAAGAGCAGTAGATAAAGGTGTTGAGATTATCGAATTAGACGATGATCCAATACAATTTATTAAAAACGTTTTATCCCCTGCAAAAGTACAATCTGTTAAAGTAAGTCAAAAGCAGTCAGGCGAAAAAATAGCTACTGTCACAGCAGACAATACCAACAAACGTATTGCTATCGGTAAGAACGGAATCAATATTGAAAGGGCTAAATTATTAGCAAATAGACAACATAATATTGACAATATTATTTTAAAATAGCTTTCGAGCTATTTTATTTAATTTATTTTTTTTAAAAATTATTTTTTTTATTATATTGCACATAAAAATACATACCTTTATAAAGGTTGAAATATATATTTTATCTTAAGATATCTGTACTTTTTGTAACATGACTATGTGTGCTTTTTGTCTTGTTAAATTTCATTTCAAGATATCTTTTTTAGATAAGATATTTATCTAATTATATTATTATTACTGATTTATATCTCTGAATTTAGATTGTACTGTAAATCAACAGTATAAATCGCAGCGGTGGATTCATTGATATGTTTTAACAAAAAATTCGAGGAAAAAATTATGCCAGGACTTTTTGCTGCAAAAAAACTTAAAAAAAATAGACAAAATTTTAAGTGGAAAGATGTAGATTACAAAAGAAGAGCTTTAAGATTAGATGTTAAAGCAGATCCTTTAGAAGGAGCTCCTCAAGCAAGAGGTATTGTAATCGAAAAAGTAGGGATAGAAGCAAAACAACCTAACTCTGCTATCCGTAAATGTGTACGTGTTCAATTAATTAAAAACGGTAAACAATTAACTGCTTTCGCACCAGGTGACGGAGCTATTGGTTTTATCGATGAACACGATGAAGTAATGATTGAAGGAATCGGTGGACCATCCGGAAGATCCATGGGTGATATTCCTGGAGTCCGTTGGAAAGTTTCCAAAGTTAATAACGTAGCTTTATCAGAAATGGTAAGTGGAAAAATAGAAAAACCTGTAAGATAAGGTGGTTATATTTATGAGTAAATTATTTGATAAATGGGATCTCGATGAAGTAAAAGTTGAGGACTTAGGTTTAGTAAAATATATCTGCTTAGATGAAACTTTAGTTCCACATACTTCTGGTAGACACGTAAAAAGACAATTCGCAAAATCTAAAGTTTCCATTGTTGAAAGATTAATGAATAAAATCATGAGAACCCATCTCAACTCTGGTAAAAAGAACAAAGCTTACAACATTGTTAAAGAAGCTTTAGAAATTATTAATAAAAGAACTAAAAAGAACCCTGTTCAAGTTTTAGTAACTGCAGTTGAAAACACTGCACCTCGTGAAGAAACTACTCGTATCAAATACGGTGGTATTGGATACCAAGTAGCAGTAGATATTTCTCCACAAAGAAGAGTAGACCTTTCTTTAGGATTCTTGACTAGAGGAACTTTACAATCTTCATTTAAAAACAGAAGATCTGTTGCAGAATGTTTAGCTGATGAATTAATCCTTGCATCTGAAGAAGATTCAAGAAGTTTTGCTTTACAAAAAGCTGAAGAGAAAGAAAGAGTTGCTAAAGCAGCACACTAATCGTATAATATTTATTTAGGTGGTTATTTTGAGTAGAAGAGACAAAATGATTGCAAAAATCAAAGAATTAATGTATGAACCTACCCAAATCAGAAACATTGGTATCTGTGCTCACATCGATCACGGTAAAACCACTTTATCTGACAACCTCTTAGCAGGTGCAGGAATGATTTCTGAAGAACTTGCAGGTGACCAAAGATTCTTGGATTTTGACGAACAAGAACAAGCTCGTGGTATTACAATTGATGCAGCTAACGTATCTATGGTACACGATTACAAAGATGAAGAATTTTTAATCAACTTAATCGATACTCCAGGTCACGTTGACTTTGGTGGGGACGTAACTCGTGCAATGAGAGCTGTAGATGGTGCAGTAGTTGTAGTTTGTGCAGTTGAAGGTATCATGCCTCAAACTGAAACTGTATTCAGACAAGCATTAAAAGAAAATGTTAAACCTGTATTATTCATTAACAAAGTTGACAGATTAATCAACGAGTTAAAATTAGAACCAGAAGAGTTACAAAACAGATTCTTAAAAATCTTCATGGAAGCTAACAAATTAATCAAAAACATGGCTCCTGAAGACAAAAAAGAAGAATGGAAATTATATTTCACTGATGGTAGTGTAGCATTCGGTTCAGCTTACCACAATTGGGCTATCAATGTTCCAACCATGCAAGAAACTGGAATCAACTTTAAAGATATTATTGATTACTGTAATGCAGATAATGAAAAAGAATTAGCTCAAAAAGTACCATTATCTGATGTATTATTAGGTATGGTAGTAGAACACTTACCTTCTCCTAAAGTAGCTCAAGAATACAGAGTACCTAACATCTGGGATGGGGACATTGACTCTCCTGCTGGACAATGTATGGTAAACACTTCTCCTGATGGACCTTTAGCTGTAATGGTTACTAACGTGTCTGTAGACAAACACGCTGGTGAAATTGCAACTGGTAGGGTATACGGTGGAGCTATCGAAAAAGGTACTGAAGTTTATCTTGTAGGTTCTCACGGTAAATCCAGAGTACAGCAAGTAGGTGTATACTTCGGTCCTGAAAGAGTTAACACTGATAAAGTACCTGCAGGTAACATCGTATATGTTGCTGGTGCAAAAGGTGCTATTGCTGGTGAAACTTTATGTTCTCCTGAAGACAAAATTAAAGAATTCGAAGGATTAGAACACATCTCTGAACCTGTAGTTACTGTAGCTGTAGAAGCTAAGAATACTAAAGACTTACCAAAATTAATTGAAGTATTAAGACAAACCGGTAAAGAAGATCCTACCGTTAAAATCGATATTAACGAAGAAACTGGTGAACACTTAGTATCTGGTATGGGAGAACTTCACTTAGAAGTTATTGGTTACAGAATCAACGAAAAAGGTGTGGACATCACAACTTCCGAACCTATTGTTGTATACAGAGAAACTGTAAGACAATTATCTCCACAAGTTGAAGGTAAATCCCCTAACAAACATAACAGATTCTACATTACTGTAGAACCTATTGAACCTGAACTCTATGATGCTATCCAAGAAGGAGTCATCAAAGAAGGCAGAGTAAAAGGTAAAGAATCTGCTAACGACTTCATGGAACATGGTTTAGAAAAAGAAGAAGCTAGAAGAGTATGGGCTGTTCACAACAGAAGTATCTTCCTTAACATGACTCGTGGTATTCAATACTTGGATGAAGTAAAAGAACTCTTACTTGAAGGATTCGAATCAGCATTAGAAAATGGACCTTTAGGTAACGAAATTTCCATGGGATTAAAATTCAAACTCCATGATGCAAAACTTCACGAAGACGCAGTTCACAGAGGACCTGCACAAGTATTGCCTGCTATCAGAAACGCTATCTTAGGTTCTATGATGCTAGCTGAACCTTCATTACTTGAACCAATGCAAAAAGTAGTTATTGACACTCCAAATGATTACATGGGTGCATGTACTCGTGAAATCCAAAACAGAAGAGGTCAAATCGTTAACATGGGTCAAGAAGGAGACATGGCTAGAATCGAATCTAAAGTACCTGTAGCTGAAATGTTTGGTTTCGCTGGAGATATCAGATCTGCTGCTGAAGGTAGATGTTTATGGTCTACTGAGATTGCTGGATTTGAACCACTCCCACGTGAGATGCAACATCAAATCGTAAAAGAAATCAGACAAAGGAAAGGTTTATCTGAAGAACCGTTCCCAGCAAGCCACTACTTAGGTGATTTATAAAATTAAATTTTTTAATTTTTTATATTTTTTTATTTAATTTATGAAAAAACATTATCTATTTATATGTTAAAGTTTAAATATTAAGTTAAGCTATCATTTAAGCTTATAGATATATGTTTGTTAATAATTATTAAAGAGGTTATATAATGGCAAAAGAAAAAGAACATCTTAACTTAGCATTTATTGGACACGTTGACCACGGAAAATCCACTTTAGTTGGACACTTATTATTAAAAGCTGGTGCAATCGCTGAACAACAATTAGACGAAGGTGAAGACAAATTCAGATTTGTTATGGACAAATTAGGAGAAGAAAGAGAAAGAGGAGTAACTATCGATTTAGCTCACCA
>JAFUCN010000064.1 GCA_017459665.1 Methanobrevibacter sp.
AAATCTTTCATGTTTTTTACTTCAATAGTGTTACCCCATCCCCCAAAACCAGTTACATCACCAACCATTAAAAATCCCCTTTCATTACTTATTTTCATTTATAACTTTTGTCATTAATACGTAATAAAACTTACTTCCATATTAAAATCTTTTAATGCAGATTTCTATTTTTTAACATATCTTTCATGGTTCTTATTCACATACTCGTTTAATTCTTTTAAATCTTTTGAATCTTTTCTGTTTGAAACGAATGTTTAGCTTGGAATTATTCAAAACAACAATCAAAACGAGAAAATAATGTCCAAATAAAATTCATCCAAAAAGCAGTAGAAAAACAAATATTGGGTTTTAAATATTAAAAAAAGAAATTAATAAAAAGAGGATTCAATTGAATTTTTCAGGAAATTCCAGTTCAATTTCCCTTTTAAAGTCTTCAATCATCACATCTTTTAAAGGCCTGCCCTCATATTCAAAACCGGTAACGCAGCCGTGAATGTCCCTAAAGCTCAACGGTTCAAAAAGCTTTATCAGTTCGTCATAGGACAATCCGCTTAAATCGGCACATATTTTGGTATATTTTTCGATGATGTCAAATAACTCAATGGTTTCATCATATTTTCCATTATAGTCTCTGATGATAATATTTGATCCGTTATCCTCTTTGTCAAAGTCCCTTTTGATATCATGAACAATATCCTTTGCTTTAGCGACTTTCATGTCTCTGACTTCTTCATCCTCTTTTTCATCCAGATAAAATGGTCTTTTAGCCGGATCGATAGAGCATAGATAATTGGACTTTCTAAAATAGAATAATGAGTGTTTAACAGGATGTAAAACTTGCTGTTTGCCGTCAATGAACTTGTCGAATGGAATTAGAGCATGCAGAATGGACAATTCGTTAAGGGTAATAGTTCCCATATAGTTTACAAGTTCCGGGAAAACATCAAGGGTATGTTTGTCAATGACATTTAAATCTGGTATCCAGCCTAATCTCTGGCCTCTAAAACAGATATAGAATGTTCTGTCATCGTCAATCTGATTTAGGTATTCAAGAATGGTATGTGATGTATCAACTTTTTTTTCATATAATGAAAATGAAACGTCCTTAAATTCAAGTTCGATATCATGTTTAGCGCAGAAATCTCTTATTTCAGGATATACTTCTGATACGAAGTAATAGAATTCGCCAAACATGTCATATATTGTACCGTTAACCATAATTGTTACATGCTCACTCATGAAAAAAACTCCTTGACATTATACAATTAAGATTTAATCATATATAAATATCATCATATTATTAAAAAAACAATATTGCATTTGAACATATACTATCATTTTTGTTCAATTAAACTTAATCCAGAAGAATGCAAGTGCACCTGATACAATAACTGATAGTAAAGTTGGTCCCAAAACTATTGTATCCATATTAACGGTTATCTGATATACAATAAAACCACACAGCCATGCAAAGATGTTCCAGTACCAGTCTCTTGAAGTGTTTTTACCCTCTAGATAATATGAAACCAGAAGAACCGATGCCATCGGAGCAAACACTGAACTTATCAAGTACAAAAAGTCAATGTAGTGGTCCATTATTCCAGATATTGCAAGAAGTGCACTTAAAATGCTCACTATAACGCCGGTAAGCTTCGGATCCAACCTGTTGAATATTGCCTTTGCTGATTCTCCTGCTGAGTTTGTTGCAAGGAAATTGGTTGTAACTGTTGATAAAACAAGGATGATGACACCCTGCACTCCCAAACCTGAAATAAGTATTGCCTGAGATACATCAAGTGTTCCGACACCTACCACTTCAATGCCTATAAAGTACATCCAGAGGCTTGCTATAGTATAAGCTATTGCAGAAAGTGCTGTTGCCTTTACAGGTTTTTCAACATCTTTTGTATAGTCTGATATTACCGGAAGCCATGAGATTGGCATTGCTATTGACACTTCAAATATGTTCCAGAAAGTCAGTGTCTGGGCTGAAACCGGTAAAGTTAGAGAAGTTTCAAGTCCGAATAGCTTAAAGGTCAGCAATATCAAAAGCAGTGTCAAAACTATCATTACTGCACTTGTAATTTTTGATGTGCGCTTTAGCCCTACAAAAACCCATACTGCAACAAGAAACGCAAGAATTATGCAGATTACTGGAAATGGTATTCCAAGATTTAAGCCCATCAGTGCCTGTGCGCCCTGTGCGTTTAAAACGGCTACCCATGCAATAAGCTGCATGACATTTAAAAAGGCAAAGAATTTGGAACCGTAATTGCCGAATGTCGATTTGATGGACTCCATTGCATTTACTCTAAGCTGTGCTCCAATATAGCCAACTGCAAAAAGAAGCATTCCTCCAATGACATGTCCTAAAATTAGTGGAACCCATATTGTATCGATAGGTGCTGCAGATGCAATCTGCACTCCTGCTAAAATCTCTGAAACTGAAATTGCCACTCCAAACCATATGGCAACGTTTGTAAAAAGACCTGTTCTATGTTCCATATTATTACCAGTCTTTAAGGTCTTTATAGGTCATGTCGGCACTCAGTGGTGTTAGGCTTGGTCTTTTTTCAACAATAAGGGCATGGCCGTCACTGCCCTCTTCATAATCCTTTACAAGGTCGGAGGCAATCATTATCAAATCATCGCTTTTTTGATTTTCATCCAATGAATAGTTGAATATTTCTGACTTTTCCTCGTTGGTGTTGTCGATAACTTTCTTGTCAAGCATCTTATGGGATAAGTGTGTGATTTTCACTTCTTCATTAAAATAGTTTGACGGTACATTTAAATTAAACAAATCAATTTCTTTTGGAAATCCTTCATCGATTATTTTAGATACTACATCATGCAATACTTTTTTAGCTAGTGTGAAGTCATAATCTACATACCATTCCCCATTTTCATCCTGTTTGAATGATGTTTTAGGATCCATAAAAAGTGAAACCGCAATGGCAGGTATTCCTAAGCTGACGGCTTCAAGTGCAGCGCAGACTGTACCTGAAGAAGTTATATCACAACTTATGTTAACTCCCTGGTTTATGCCGCAGATTACCAAATCAGGCTTTTCGGCCATTACATAGTCTGATCCGACAACCACACAGTCTGCAGGACTTCCGGATACAGAATATGCAGGACTTCCATCATCCAAATTAACCTTTTCAAGTTTCAGGTGTTTGAATAATGTTAATCTTCGACCGACACTGCTGTTGTTTTCATCAGGCGCTACGACTGTAACATCAGCCAAATCTTCAACAGCCTGTTTAGCAGCTAAAATTCCCGGTGCAAAAACACCGTCATCATTGGATATTAAAATATTCATATGTTTCCTCTTTTAGGTATAATAGTCAATGAAATTGAGAATTGCTTCAACACTTTGATCCTGCTGGCTTTCTGCTGTAATGTTAGCTATTCCGTCACCTGACTGATTGCCGTAATATCCGAAATTTGCATGGTTTCCACCATTAATCAATACTTCTGTGAAATTGTTCATAAAATTTGATCTGGCTTCATGATAACTTTCCAGATTAATGACTCCGTCATTTGTACCTCGAATTGACAATACTGGAACGTTTACACCAACAGATGAGTGTGATGAAAGATATATCAGTCCGGTTATGTTTTTATCAGTTCCATTTACATAGTTACTGGCCATAGCACCGCCCAGGGAATGGCCTGCCATGAAATAGTGTTGGTAGTTGGAGTTTTCGATGATGCTGTCTGCACTTCCTATGCCGAAAAACGCAAGGTTAAACGGCATTTTTACAAGATAACAGTCAATTCCTTTACTTGCCAAGTCAGTGAATAATGGAAGATATGATGTATATTCTACTTTAGCTCCAGGATAGAATATTATTGCAGTATCATTTCCATAACCATCCAGAAATAATCCATTTGATGTTTTTGAAACCTTTACATCTTCAGTACCGTCCAATAAATCTGTAGCAGTCTTTTCTGCATGATAATAGAATTGGTCATATACAAAAAATCCGCCAATAAACACTATAAGAAATATGACAATACCAATTTTAAGTTTTTTATTCATAAAATCATCACAATAATTGCTTTAATTAGTATTATCTTTGAATCTGTTATTATATAAAAATATGTAAATTGCTGAATCATTCCAATTTCAGCAATTCGTTTAACTCCAAAATGACCTGTTCGAATTTGACACCATATGTATGGGTTTCATCACCGACAGTCTTTTCAATAGCTCTTTTTGTAAACTCGCCTGCAATTTTTGCTGCAACTGACGGAGTTTTGCCAATCATTGTTGAACCAACAAATGATGAGGCGAATACATCACCTGTTCCGTGGGATACATAATCGATTCTGTCGTTGTAGACAATGTCAACTGTATCAGTTACTTTATCAAGCACAATCATTCCGAGCTTGCCTTCTTCGTTTGTATCACCTTTAAGGATTACATATCTTTTGGTGAATTCTTTAAGCTCCTGAGCCATCTCAAGCATTTCTTCTCTTGAAAAGTCTTCCTTCCAAGGTTTGTGCAATATATAGCAAGCTTCTGTAGTATTTGGGAGAATATAATCTCCCCTTTTACAAAGCTCTCCCATCTTGTCAGCGAATTCCTGGTCAAATCCGTTATAGAATTCACCATGGTCAGCCATTGCAGGGTCTACAAATACCAGTCCTTCAAGTTTCAGTCTTGAATCTATTATGTCTTTGATGTAGTCCAGCTGTTCTATTGATGCAATGAATCCAGTATAGATTGCATCGAAAGTGATTCCCTCTTTTTCCCAGTGCTCTTTGATTGCCGGTAAGTCTTCGGTTAAGTCCCTTACTGTAAAGTCTGTAAAGCCTGAAGTGTGTGTTGATAGTACTGCTGAAGGCAGGATTGCTGTTTCTATTCCAAATGCAGATACTACTGGCAGCGCAACTGTTATTGAACACTGACCATAACATGATATGTCCTGTATAGTTAAAATTTTAGTCATCTTTTCAACCTGAATAATTTATTTGCAATATAACAATTGATATATTATTTTAATATTATAAATAATTTTCATTTAATTATCTATTAAATGTACTATATAAAACTTCATTGAACAAAAAGGTACAATATTATTTATCTAATATCAAATTAAAAATATTATTATGAAAGTAAATCTTAAACCAAGATCAATGATGTTTCCGGCGCCTGCCGTTGTAGCATCAGCATATGATGAAAACGGAAAGGCTGATGCATGTACACTTGCCTTTGCAACAATGTGCTCTCATCACCCTCCGGCAGTAATGATAGCAATCAACACCACATTAAAGAGAAAAACACTAAAAAGCATCTTATATTCAAAGGAGTTCTGCATTGGATTTCCAAGCATAGAACATGTAGCGCAAACAGATTATCTCGGAATAGCTTCAGGCTATGACACCGACAAACTTGAAGATGTAGGATTCACCTTTAAAGAGGGTGAATTTGTAAATGCACCTTTAATTAATGAATATAAAATATCTTTAGAATGTAAGCTAATGCATACTGCTGAAGTAGGGTCCCACACCCAACTGACCGGTGAAATAGTAAATGTGCAGGCTGATGAAGATGTATTGGAAGAAAATGGAAAAATATCCTATGAAAAACTTGATCCATTAGGCTATGAGGATGTTACACACAGATACTTCAGGGTTGGTGAAGAAATAGCAAAAGCATTCAAAGTGGGATTGAAATACAAAAAATAGGTTAAAAAAATGTCTCAAAAATACTTGGCTGATGAATTAATGGTTAACGCTAGAAAACCTGTGGGTGAGCTAGGCTCAAAATTAATTGACATGATGAATGAAAATCATGAAAAACTTGCAATTTGGGCAGTAAGTCATCTTAACATCTCAAAAGCTGACATTATCCTTGATGTTGGCTGCGGTGGAGGAGTAAATGTCAAAAGGTTTTTGGAAATGACTGATGGTGAGGTATATGGTCTTGACTATTCTGAAGTATCCGTAAAAAAGTCATCCAAGCTAAACAGAAAGGCAATTGATGAGAAAAGATGTGAGATTGTCAAAGGTTCTGTTTCTAACATGCCTTTTAAAGACAATACCTTTGACATTGTAACCTCATTTGAAAGCGTCTATTTCTGGCCTGATTTTTTAAATGACTTAAAGGAAGTTAGAAGAATCCTAAAAGAAAGTGGGCAAATATTCATTGCAAATGAGGCAATGCCTATTGAAGGTGATGAACGCCAAAAAGAGTTATGTGAATTGCTAGACGCCAATATATATTCAAAAGAGGAATTAAATGAATTCCTGCACAATGCAGGTTTTACAAATATCAACTGTTACACTAAAGAGTCAAAAGATTCGTTTACCTGTGACGTGGCCAATTGGATTTGCATAATGGCTCAAAAGTGATAACTATTTTTAGTATTATATACAAACATAATAATGTTATATCATTGAATTGGATGGAATGCTATGAATATCGAAAAGTTAGTTGGTAATACACCAATGATAAAGATTGACTATGAATATGAAGATAAAATAGGCAGTATCTACGCCAAGCTTGAATATTACAACTAT
>JAFUCN010000065.1 GCA_017459665.1 Methanobrevibacter sp.
TGCAGAGAAGCAGCAATGCTTACATTAAGAAACAACCTCGAAGCTAGTGAAATACCAAACAAATACTTTAAAGAAGCAATCGATAAAGTCAAACCTAAAAACAGCGACATAGAAGAACAGCTCGTTCAATATATGTAAGGACGAAAACCCCGATTTTTCTTCCTTTTTCCTCCCTTTAATTTTTACCAAACTTTCTAACCATATTTCCTGTGGGAAGAACTGACCCTTCCCACACAACCTCCAAAATATTAAATACTAATTTTAACAATAATTATATTCATGAGCGAACATATTATTGAAGCATTGGGATTAAGCCAAATCACCATTAAAGACGGAAAAGTAGTTGACGTTACAGAACCGGAAGTAGAATACTGTCCGCTTTTTGATCACCACAGAGGAATCAAAAAGCTCACCAAAGAAGTGATAGCTGAAAACATACAATTCAGAATCGATGACTTTGGAATGTGTACATCCAAAAGGCAATTGCGCATGAAAGACTTCTTAAGCTTTGGAATATCCGAAATCATGTGCACATTGCTTGATGAAGGTGAAATTGACTGTGTTGTGATGGTTCTTGAAGGCTGCGGAACAGTCATCGTTAGAGAACCGGAACTTGTTCAAGGAATCGGCGGCAGAGTTTCAGGACTTGTAAAAACAACCCCGATACCAGAGCTCTTTGATGAAATTGGTGAAAAAAATATCGTAAATACTGAAACCGCCGAAATTAACCAAATTGAAGGAATCAAAAATGCAATAAATCAGGGCTATAAAAATATAGCAGTTACAGTTGCACTGGCAAGCGATATTGACGGAATCAACCGGCTGAAAGCTGAAAATCCTGACGTCAACATCTACGTTTTTGTTGTGCACACCTCCAAAAGAAGTGCTGAAGATGCAAGGAAACTTTTTGACGGATGTGACGTTGCAACAGGCTGTGCATCAAAAAATATGCGCGAAATAGGATATGGTGAGAGCTTTAAAACTGTAGGCCAATCAATCCCTATTTTTGCAAAAACAGAAGACGGAAAAAGGTTTTTAGAAATGAGATTGGATAAAATCGGCGGAGAAAAACCTAAAAAGGACAATCCTGATTTGCCTTACCCGTTAATCTAAAAATTGATTTGAGCTCGTAAAATTGCTTTTAGTGTGAAAAATTGCTTTCACTTCGTAATTTTTAGATTTAACAACCATAACACTAAATTTAAATAGTTTAAAGTTCAATACCATTAGTGTGGCAGGCAAAAGGTATTTTTTCAAAACTGAAAAAATTAAAAAGGTGAAAAATATGTTAGGACCCCACTGCAACGGTACACTAATGTATTCATCTGAAAGCGAGATTATTAGAAACGATGCATTTCTATCCAAGCTTGAAAAAAAGCTTATAACTTTAAGTGACAAATATGGCTTAGGCGATGTTCTGTTCATAGAAAGAAATCCTACAAACAACAATTCCTTCAATGCTTTCATCATACAAGCCCCCGATGAATGGTCAAATCGAAGAAGTTAGAGACTATTCCAAAAAAGATGTTGGATATCATGTTGCAATACTCATTGCTTTGGAAACATTGAACCTACGCAGCATTAGTAGAAGATATGGTGATTTAATTGAATTAAGAGTTAAAGCAGATTACGATATTGTGAGTATCATTACTCCAGAAGATGCTCAAGCAGCTCTTGATTTAGCTTACGAAATTCAGAATGCATTGCAATAAAAAACTATTTTTTTTAAAACCCCATTTCAAACAAAAAGCAATATTGACCTCAACTTCTCGGCAATATTTTATCCGAATCTAATTTCCCGCAATTATGATATGGCTGGGATTTGTATTCAATGAACGGGAATCTGAAAGGACCTGCACCATATTTTGGATTATAACCAAAGACATTAACATATTCAAGGATATCGTCACGCTCCCTTTTCATTGCAAGTGCAACTTCATACAAAGCCTTTGTATCATCAATCGCACGATGAAAGTTAACCTCTTCAATGTTATAGTGATGAACAGCATCAATCAGCTTATGAGGATAATCCTTCCTATCCTTTAAAACGGACACCGTATCAATCCAACCGACATTTGATACGATTTCATCAGCTTCACTAGGATAATAACGTTTCAGTAAAAAATAAACGAACAACAAATCAAACTGACAGTTATGGGCAACCATTATTGTGCCTTCCGTAAGTCTATTTTTCAAATCCTCTGCAACAGTTTTTTCATTTATCCCATCAGTTCTCAACATTTCATTTGTAATTCCGGTCAATTCAATGACTTTAGGTGACAATGCCTCACCAATGTCGATAAATTCATCATAATTATCAACTACTTTCCCATTTTCAACAGTAAGCATCGCAAGCTCGATTATTCTGCAATTCCTACAATCCAAACCGGAAGTTTCCGTATCAAAAAATATATATCTAATAATTAACACCCAAAAATATTATTAAATAATTCTATATACTTGAAAATATATAATTCATAGTGATTAGTCAACCAGAGGGATAAATTTGACTCAGAAAAGTGAAGCTCAAAAAGGCAACATCACCCCCGAAATGGAGTTTGTTGCAGATAAGGAAAATATAGACGTTAACAAATTAGCCAAATTAATAGATAAAGGATTAATTGTAATTCCTAAAAATATCAATGGCCATTCAAAACCTTGCGGAATCGGTGAAGGCCTTAAGACCAAAATCAATGCAAATATAGGTTCATCATCCAAAATCGATGACATTGACCTGGAAATAAACAAAGCCAAATTGGCACAGGAATATGGGGCAGATGCATTGATGGATCTCTCCACCGGTTCTGATTTGACACTGTTCAGACGCAAGATTATGGATGCAGTTGATTTGTGTATCGGAACCGTTCCTATTTATGAAGCTGGAGTCATTACATTAAATAAAAACAAAGAAATAATCGACATGGATCCTGATGACATCTTCAAGGCCATCGAAAATCAGGCAAAGGAAGGTGTGGACTTCATGACACTTCACTGCGGAATCACAAAGGATTTGGTCCAAAAGCTTAAGGCAACAAAGAGAATGATGGGAATCGTCAGCCGTGGAGGAACATTTTTGGCTTCATGGATTAACCACAATGACATGGAAAACCCATTATATGAAAATTACAATTATCTTTTGGAGCTTGCTTATGAATACGACATCACATTATCCCTCGGAGACGGATTAAGACCAGGTTGTCTGGCTGATGCAAGCGATATCCCTCAAATCCAGGAACTTGTAAATCTAGGAACTTTAGTTAAAAGAGCCCAGGATGCCAATGTTCAGGTAATGGTTGAAGGACCGGGACACATGCCTTTAAACCAGATTAAGGCAAATATGGAAATTCAAAAGACAATATGTCATGGTGCACCGTTTTATGTGCTCGGACCCCTAGTAACAGACATTGCACCGGGATATGACCACATTACAGGAGCAATCGGAGGAGCAATAGCTGCAACCTACGGAGCAAGCTTTTTATGCTATGTCACACCGGCAGAGCACCTGTCACTTCCAAGTCTTGAGGACGTAAAGGAAGGAGTCATTGCCTCAAAAATCGCTGCTGAAGCGGCTGATGTTGCAAAAGGCCTTCCGCAGGCATGGGACCGCGAGCTTAAAATGGCAAAGGCAAGAAAGGAATTTGACTGGGAAAGCCAGTTTGACTTGGCTTTGGATAAATCCAAACCTAGAACCTACCGTGACAAATGTGAACTTGACGATGATGAAATGTGTGCAATGTGCGGAGAATATTGCGCAGTAAAAATAGCAAAAGGCGATTTCTGATGAAGTACCAAGAATTAGTCGATGTTTACTCAGCTCTTGAGGCAACTACAAAAAGACTCGAAAAAACAGAAATAATATCCGAATACCTCAAAAAACTGGATTCCAACACCATTGAAAAGGTGGGACTTCTAATTTTAGGCGTCGTATTTCCCGCATGGAGTTCAGAGGAAATTGGAATCGGCGGGAAATTAGTGGAAAGGGCAGTGGCAGAAGCTGTTGGAACAACACAGGCCGCCGTAGAGGATGCAGTTCGTGACGAAGGCGACATCGGCCTTGCATGCGTCAAGCTATATGCCAAAAAATCCCAGATGACATTTTTCTCACAGCCCCTCACAATTGACTTTGTTTTCAACAGCTTGCGCAAACTGTCAACAATCAGCGGTTCCAGGTCAACCAACCGTAAGATTGCAGTTATTCTGGAACTGTTAAGCCAGGCAAGTGCAACTGAAGCCAAATATCTGACTCGTACCATTACAGAAGAGTTAAGAATCGGTGTAGGTGACGGAGTTGTTCGTGATGCAATAGCCCAGGCTTTTGACATTGACAAAAGCGTTGTTGAAAGGGCGCAGATGCTTACAAATGACTTTTCAGTAGTTGCAAGAACTGCAAAAGAGCAGGGCGCAGAAGGTCTTAAAAAACTTAACCTGACACCAGGAACACCTGTAAAGCCAATGCTTGCACAGCTCGCACCACCACTGGATGAAATCATACCCGAGATGGGTGAAGCAATCTGTGAAACCAAATACGACGGAATCAGACTGCAGGTCCACAGAAACGGCGATGAAATTAACATATTCACCAGAAGATTGGAAAACATCACCCATGCGCTTCCAGAAATCGTTGAACTCTTTGACGAATATCTTCCTCATGAAAACTACATTGTCGAAGGTGAAGTGATAGCTACACGTGACGGCAAACCTCTCCCGTTCCAGAATATCCTTCACAGAGTCAGAAGAAAACATAACGTGGAAGAAGCTATGGAAAACGTTCCATTGAAATTATACTTATTTGACGTACTATTTTATAAGGTGCCAATGATTGATGAACCTTTAAAAACCAGAAGAGCTACCCTTGAAAGCATTGTAGACACATCTGTTGACGCAATGAATTTAAGTACCATGAAGGTCGGAACACCCGACAACATTGCAGAGCTTCAGGAACTGTTTGAAAGCTCAATTGAAGGAGGACATGAAGGAATCATGATCAAGGATGCATCAGAGCCATACATCCCTGGCCTTAGAGGCAAAAAGATGCTCAAATACAAGGCAGAACCTGAAACTTTAGATATGATTGTAATTGGAGGAACATACGGAATAGGAAAAAGAGGAGATTTCGTCGGATCATATCTTGTGGCGCTTAGGGATGAAAATGATGACTTTAAAAGCGTTGCATATGCTGCAACAGGCCTTGACGATGCCACTTTGGAGTACTTAACCGGCAAGATGAAAGAGCTTGAAATTTCAACAAAAGGCCGTGAAATAGTTGTTGAGCCAAAAATAGTTCTTGAAATTGCATTTTCTGAAATCGTTGAGTCTCCTGAATATGAAACAGGCTACTCTTTAAGATTCCCTGTTGTTAAAAATATAAGAAAAGATAAGGGTCCGATGGATGTGGACAAAGTTGAAAGGTTAATTTCCATGTACAATACCGGAAATTAAATGTTTAGCAGGTATGGAAAATTTCCTATTTACCTGCAAAATTTTGATTTCTGATTTTAAGGATGTGCCCTCTAGAACAACCTGAAACATCCTCAATGAAATCTATGCTTGCAGATTTCTTCAACAAATTCAAAATCATCTCATTTTTTCCTTCATCATAACCTTCATCAAAACCTTTATCATATTCATCTTCTAAAAAAACCTGCTTAAATAATTCTTCAACAGACATTTGCATATCTACCACTCTGTTTAATCTATCACGTTCTTTTTGAGAGTCTATGAAATTTTCTATTTGAAAAGCGATTAATGAATCGATAACTTTTCTTCTGAAGTTATCAATGTAATCTACTTCTTTTAAGACATCACAAACCCTATTCAATGTTTCTTGTTTGTCCTTATCATGAGCAGACAATGTAACGAATATCAGTGTTAGTTCGTCGAATATGTCCACTTTCTCATTATTTCTAACTTTCTCTTCAATGTTTTTAAGCTTTTCGGGCAAACCCATTTTCTGAAAATATTTGATTATAGGTGCAAAATGAATGGATCGTCCAATATCAACTGTCTCATCACAGTTATCCGGATTTCCAAAATAAACAATGAAACTATCAACAATTTTTCCTGTTTCTGCTGATTTGAGGTTATTGTAACCCCAAGATTTTTTTAATGTGTCTTCATCCAAATCCTTAAATTCAAATTCCCAATTCTGCAATGTGCCGTCATCAACAAGGACTAATTTATCCAGACGTTTATTTCTGCCCTTAAGCGTTTCGATTTCAGTTCCCAATTCATGAATTATTTCAGCATATTCCCCAAAATACCTCAAAAAATCGTCACCATATGTTGAAAATGAAATTTTTGACGTTTTATCATATATCTTATCAATCAATTTAATTAACCCCTTTGCATTAATTTGCATAATTAGCTAATTAAATGATTGAATTAGATAATATAAATACTTAACTTATAAATTAGAGCAATTTTACGAAGTTACATCAATATTGAAGCCATTTTGAAAAATTGTTTTAATCAGGAAGTGACTTAACGCTCCCAATTACATACCCTGTCAGAGGATAGACGATTATCTCATAGCATGTCTTGAACAGTGCCTGAACAACTATCATCAAAAGCAATGCTTCAAATGGCATTGTAGCGAAAAATCCAATGAAAATAAATATTATAGCATCAAGACCTTCACCGAAGAGTGTTGATACGATGCATCTGAAAAACAGTTTGTCCTCATCCCATTTTTTCAAATAAACCATCAGCTTTGCATTTACAAGTGACCCTACAATATATGCAACGAAACTTGCCACCAATAACCTTAATGTGGAACTTAAGACAACAGAAAAAGCCTCTGAGTTTTCAAAAAATACCGGTGCGGGAAGCCAGATGGTAACATTGTAACATATTACCGCAACAAGGTTCATGAAAAACCCTAAAAGAATTACTCTACGCGCTTTTTGATAACCGTAGACTTCCGCCAGAACATCATTTACAATGTAGATTATCGGAAATATGATTACAGCACATGGCAGGGTGAATGAGAAAAAGTCGAATGTTTTTCCTGCGATGATATTTGATACAATAAGGCATGCTGTAAATACACCTGTTAAAGTAGCATACAACTCGGTTTTTGTGAGATTTTCAAACATGTTTAATATTATTTTTTCACTCCTACATAAATTTAACAATCAAAAATTCTATCACCTATATTAAGCTTGAAAATCAACTAGAAAATCATGAAAATTACAGATGAAAAACTACTTAGAATTGCGCTGATAACATCTCTCATCGGCATTATCGGACTGATAGTCTTTACCCCGTCAATTGAAGTCAAAAAAGTAGGCATTGATGAAATTTCAAGAGCAATGATTGATGAAAAGGTTTGTGTTCATGGAGTCATAACCGATATCGCCCAGTCAAGTTCAAAAACAAGCTATTTTCTAACGATAAATGACGGCAACGGTCAGATTCCCCTTATCATATTTGAAAAGCAGGTTGCAGAAATTCAATCGAGAAACCTTGATATTGATGATTTTAAAAACAGGAAGGTTGAAGTTACCGGAACAATAACCGAATATAATTCCGAATTGGAACTGATATTGTCAAGCGGTGACAGTCTGCGAATAATCAATTAGCAATACCTATTTATTTGTTGAAATCCAAAAATCTATTATATAAATTAAAAAGGAATTTTTAAAATGTCTGATAAGAAAAGATTATTCGGAACATTTGGAGTTAGAAGAACCGCAAATGATGTTTTAACACCTGAGTTCGCTTCAAGACTTGCAGCATGTTACGGGTCCCAAATTCAGGGAACCGTTGCAGTCGGTGGAGATACAAGAACCTCCACACCAATGTTAAAGGAAGCAGTTAAAGCAGGGCTTTTATCTTCCGGATGTGATGTGGTGGATTTAGGAATTCTGCCTACTCCAGGTGTTCAGTATGCAGTTCGCAAATATTATGATGGTGGAGTGATGATTACAGCTTCACATAACCCTCCAAAGTATAATGGACTTAAGTTTTTGGATGAATACGGTATCGGAATACCTGATGAAATGGATCTTGCAATTGAAAAGTTATACTTCGATGGTGAACCAATAAGAGCACCATTTTCCGAAATCGGCCAGATATACCACAATGACAAAGTAATTGACGAATATGTTGAAGAGGCAATCTCTAAAGTTGACGCTGATGCCATTCGTGATGCAAAACTTAAGGTTGTTGTTGACTGCGGAAGCGGAGCGGGATGCTTTACAGCACCATACCTTATTCAGAAGCTAGGATGCGAAGTCACCACCCTTAACTGTCAGGCGGACGGATTTTTCCCGGGCCGTGACCCAGAACCTATTGAAGAAAACCTTCAGGAACTTATTAAAGTTGTAAAGGAACTTGGTGCAGACATAGGTCTTGCCCATGACGGAGATGCAGACAGAACCATATGCATTGACGAGAAAGGCAACTTCGTTTTAGGAGATAAAACCTTTACATTAGTTGAAAAGCAGATGCTTAAGGAAAATGACGGCGGAATTATTGTCACAACCGTTGCAACCTCCCAAGCGATTTATGATGTTGCCGAAGAGTACAACGGCGAAGTGATAGCTACCGCTGTTGGAGATTTGCTTGTTGCACGTAAACTCAAAGATGAAGACGGGCTCTTTGGCGGTGAGGAGAACGGCGGTTTGATTTTCCCTGACTTTGTTTATGGAAGGGATGCAGTAATGACGGTTGCCAAAATCCTTGAAATTCTTGCAAAAGAAGGTAAACCTCTTTCCGAGTTAGTCTCTGAGCTTCCTGTTTATTATGCAAGCAAAATGAAAATCGAATGTCCTGATGATGAAAAGGAATTCGTCATGTCAAGCATTGCAGATGAGATTAAAAACACCACTGATTTTGAACTTGACCTAACAGACGGTGTTAAAATCCTAAAAGAAGACGGTTGGGTAATTATCAGACCATCCGGAACTGAACCGATATTCAGATGCTTTGCCGAGTCTGACTCACAGGAAAAGGCTGATGAGATGACAGACTGGGGAATCAGCCTGATTAAAAAATACAAAAAATAGCTAATAATTTTGGTTTAATTAATTGAGATATACGATTAATTAAACTATTATTTCTCTTTTTAAAATCAATTAAATAGTCACTAATTTTAATATATTAACATCACACTTAAAAACAAATTAAATGAAAATAGTCCATCTACATGAAAAAATATAAATGTCTAAAAGTTTTCCAAACACTCTTCTTTTAAGAAAAATGCATCCTCATTGTCAGGATTTCTAAGCAGTACCTTGTTGAAACTGTCAACGGCCTCTTCAAATTTGCCCAATTCCATTAATACTACACCTTTATTAAGTAAAAAATCAATATTATTCTTTTCAAGAGCAATTGCCTTGTTAAAGCATTCCAATGCTTCATCCAATTTTCCCAAATCTATGTATGCATTACCCATCCTATTGATAGCACCTGCATCCATTTCAGAATCATCCAAACACACTTCAACAGCCTTGTCAAAAGATTCTATTGCTTCTTCAAGCATCCCCATATCAGTCAACAGATTGCCTCTTGAGTTCCACACTTCCGGATTTTCACCGTCAATTACAATAAGCTTGTCATATACTCTTAGAGCAGCATCATACCTTCCAAGCATCTCCAATATGAATCCCCTCCAATAAAGAACTATAGGACTGCTTGGGCGATAATTATAGGCAATTGTGCTTACCTTAAATGCCTCGTTGATGTTACCTGAGTTTAGAAGTGCAATAGCCTTGTTGTTTAAAATGTAGATGTTGTCAGGTTCGATTTCCAATGCCTTGTCATAACACTCAATTGCATCAATGAACCTTCCAAGCCTTGAGAGATTATCTCCCTGCTTGTTTAAAAGATAGACATCTCTAGGGTCAAGCTTTAGCGCAGCATCATAACACATTGTTGATTTGTCAAATTTACCGCTGTCAAATAGAATATCTGCCCTTTTTGTAATCATGGCTTTTTCATCTATCTTGTCGCCTTTCCAATCGTCAATGTTGATTTTTTCAAAATAGATAATCTGGAATTTATCGTTAGGGTCAATGCGCCCACCATACATCTTTTTAAATTCCCTAAGCATATCATTGGAATCTTTAAAACCCTCTTGACGAGCCAACTCATCGTTTCCGTCAATTTCATCAAAGGAAATATCCTCAACACCAGTTACAAATGCCTCAAAAATCTTCATCTTTTCTTTAGAAACAAGATTCCAGTAGCAATAGAGTCTGTCTCCAACTTTTAAAGGAGTCTTCCATGCTTTACGTATTGTTCTGGTTTTCTTACCAGTAATTACATCTATATCATTACTTGAAAATGATAAAATCGGCATAAAATCCACCTACCCAATTACTTGTTCTCCAAATTCGCCTGACTTGACTTTAACAACACCGTCAAAGTACGGTTTGATTTCCTTTGCAAGTTTTGCAAGATCATGAGGATTTGGAACTTCAACCTTTTCCAAAGCAGGATCAAGAACGTTTTTGTTTCTGAACTGCTGGATGGTATAAACGTCAGCCTCAATTTCACCTGCAAGATTGCGTATGTCCTTTTTGGTGTGCAGTGTCGGAACATATGTGGTTCTTGCCTCAAGGTGAACTCCAGCTTCATTGATTAAATCCATTGATTTTTTAACCTGAAAACCTACATTGGCTCCTGTGATTTTCTTATATTTTGAAAATGTGGTTTTGACATCAAGTGAAACGAAATCAAGCAAATTCAAATCAAGTATCTCCTTAAGTTTATCAGGATATATTCCGCTTGTGTCCAGTTTTGTTTTAAGGCCTATTTGGCGAACATAAGTTAATATCTCAATTACTGCATCGCTTTGAACCAATGGTTCCCCGCCTGAAATCACAATGGCGTCTAGAAAATCAGCTGAAGAGTCTATTTCATCCTTAACCTTTTCAAAAGACCATTCAGTGTCATCCTCCAAAAGTTCCACATTATGACAATATCTGCAGGCAAGAGGGCATTTTGACATGAAAATGACCAGTGACATGTTTCCATGAAATTCCACTGAAGATATTACTGTTCCACCAATATACATTAGTTTAAAACCTCTTTTAAAATTTCAATGAATTTTGCATCTTCCTCTAAAGTACAGATGCTTATCCTAATCCAGTATTCGTCAAGACCCCTGAATGATGTGCAGTCCCTTACGATGATTCCTCTTTTCATAAGTTCTAAAGCAAGTTCACCGGCAGTAAAACCTGTTTTTCTTACATCAATCAGCATGAAATTTGATTTTGACGGGAATACGTAAAGCCCATCGATTTTTGACACTTCATCATATAGGTACTGTCTTGATTCTATTCCTTTTTTAATGGATTCCTCGATGTATTGTGTGTCTTTAAATGTATTGAGAGCTGCAACAAATGAAAGTCTTGTAAGTGAAAATACCGGTTTGATTCTGTGCATGTATTCAATGATTTCCTCACATGCAAGACCGTAACCAATTCTCATACCTGCAAGACCCAATACCTTAGACATTGTACGGATGATGAATATGTTATCGAATTCATTAATCAAGTCTTTGTTTGTAACTTCTGAGTATTCAAAATAAGCTTCATCAATGACTATAAGTATTTCTGGGTTTTTGGATGCGATGTCAACTAAAACTTCCTTGTCAATCAGTGTACCTGTCGGATTGTTCGGAGAACACAAAAACATCATTTTTGTCTTATCTGTGATTGCATCAAAGATAGAATCAACATCCAGTTCGTTTTTATCCAAATCCCATTTTGCATAAACCGGTTTTGCACCGTATTGCTGCAACAGGTATTCGTAGTACATGTAGGAAGGCAGCGGAACGATGAATTCATCCCCTTCGTCAATGAATGTTTTTGCAAGAACATCAATGATTTCATCCGCTCCGTCTCCTCCGATTATTACCTGTGAATCCTTGACGCCGGAATATTTGGCTATTTCAGTTACCAGCTCTTTAAGTTGGGATTCAGGGTATCTGTTTATTGATTTGATTTCATCTTCAATAGCTTTAATTGCTTTTGGAGAAGGTCCCCACGGATTTTCATTGGAACCTAATTTGATAATGTCTTCCTTTTTTAAGTTAAAGTCGCTTGCAATCTCATCCTGAGATCTTCCGGGAACGTATGAATCCATTTCATCTACTATTTTTCTCGCTTTCATGATTTAATCTTCCTTATACTGTTTGGAAAGTTTAACATAATTGTCTGCATTTTTTTGGATAAGTTCAATCTGTTCTGGTGAAACCTCTTTTACGGCACGTGCCGGAACGCCTAAAATCAGGCTTCCTTCGGGAAATTCCTTTCCCTCACTTACAACCGCTCCAGCTCCGACAATGGAGTTTTTGGATATGTGCGCTCCATTCAATACGGTTGCGTTCATTCCAATTAAAACGTTATCGTCCAATGTGCAGCCATGCACTACGGCACCATGACCTACAGAAACGTTTTCACCAATATTTACAGGATATCCTTTTGTACAGTGCACAACACAGTTATCTTGGACATTTGAATTGTTTCCAATGGTTATTGAGTCTGTATCTCCCCTTACTACGGCTCCGTGCCAGATTGATACATCACTTCCCAATTCAACATCACCGATTACCTGTGCACCAGGGCATATTACAATAGAGTCTTTTTTATTTTCCATAATATCGCCAATTAATTATTTTTTAGCTTTTTTATCTTGTATGATATGATTCTGTTTTACCAATACTCTTGTATCGGAGGGTACATCATCATATAACAAAACCCCTGAACCGATAGTGGAATTGTATCCTACCTTTACACCAGGTGAAAAGCTGGAGTTGATTCCTGTTTTTACAGAGTCCCCAATAATGGATCCGAGCTTACGTCTTCCACTGTCAATCATTTTATTTTTAATCTTAGTTTTAACGGATTGATTATCAAAACGCAGGTTAGCAATGTTGGTTCCTGCAGCTATATTACAGTTGGAACCGATTACTGAATCTCCGACATAACTCAAGTGGCTGACATTGGTGTTTTCCATAATGATTGAGTTTTTGATTTCAACGGCGTTTCCGACATGAACATGATCTCCAAAGTAAGAGTTGCCTCTGATATAAGAGTTAGGACCTATATCACAGTTTTTGCCTATGTAAACATTTCCTTCAATGTATACGCCGGCTCTGATAATGCTTCCCTCATCCAAAAAGACTTCACCGTGGATGTGTGCTCCATCTTCAACTGTTCCTTTGATTTCAGTTTTAAGCTGGCCGATTAGCTCTTCATTAACCTCTATAAGTTCCCAAGGCCTACCGACATCAATCCAATCCTTATTTGTTTTATGACCAATGACTGTTTTTCCTTCATTAATCTGCATTGTTACTGAATCGGTGATTTCGTATTCGCCCCTTTCTGAAATTTCGGTCTTTTCGATTTTTTCGAAAATGTCCTTGTTGAAAACATAAATACCTGCATTGACCAGATTGCTTGGAGCTTCCTCTTTTTTAGGCTTTTCCACAATGCTTTTGATGTTTCCGTCTTCAATTTCAACAACACCGAAAGCGGAAGGATCTTCAACTTCTGTTAAAAGCATCAGTGTGTCAGGTTTCATGTAATTGTATTTCTTTATTATTTCATTGATGATTTCATTATCCAGGATAATGTCCCCATTTAGGACTATCAGACTGTCCTTAATGAAATCCTTTCCATATGAAATAGCATTTGCAGTACCCAAGAAATCCTTCTGGGTCTGGTAAGTGATGTTTACGCCAAATTCACTACCGTCACCGAAGTAATCACGAACCATCTCTTCTTTATATCGGACAATCAGTAGAATATCCTTAATACCGTTGTCCTTTAATGCTTCGATATTGTACTGCATGATTGGTTTTCCGGCAACCGGCAACATGGTTTTAGGCTTTGTAAGTGTTAATGGCCTCATCCTGGAACCTTCACCGGCACATAAAATAATTGCTTTCATTTTTAACTATCCCCTAAAATTAACTAATAATATTATATTTTTACTCGTAACTAAAATATTAACTTTACTAAAATAGTAAAAGTAATTTTTAAATAATATGTAAAATAAACTAGAATGTAATTAGCTATTAATGAATTAATAGTGAAACTTTAAAGGAGATTATTAAAATGACTATCTATGTTTGTTTACACTGCGAATACAGATTCGATTCAGAAAAAGGCGACCCTGCATACAACATTCCTGCTGGTGCAACACCTGCAGACATGCCAGATGACTGGGTTTGCCCAGAATGTGCTGCTCTTGGAGTAGACGCATTTATTGCAGAAGATGAATAAATTCATCTTCTAAAATCTTATTTCCATATTTTTTTCAAACAAATTTTTTTAAAATTTTAAAAAAACACCACAAACCACACCTTTGTTAAAAAGGTTTAAATAACTTAATCTAAAAATAATTAGATAAGTATAAAAGTTTTTAGATAATTTTTAAATTTAGGTTGGGAAATAATGAAACGATATAAAAAATTAATAATAGCTATATTGCTTGTTATTCTTATTGGATTATTATCCATAATAGCAGGTGCATTATTTAGCGGCCCTGATTTAACACAGGAAAGCAAAGACATTCTTGTACTCGCTTCCGACAAATATGAACAACCTAATGGATCTGTCGACATGGCATTTATGGTTCATTTAGAAAACGGAAGCTTGAAAAACTATACTCCTGTTTATCCTGGTGGAATGACACACCCAACACAACCTGCCCCAGGAGGAATTGGTGGAAATATGTATCTTCACGATTGTCTTTGGGATGGAGTGGAAAATGGTGTAAAATACGCTCAGGAAATAGTAGAGTACAATACAGGATTACATTCCGATGCAGTAGTGATTATTTACGATGAAGGTTTAGATAACATTATTGATACCATCAGACCTCTTGAAGTAAACGGTGAAGTAACAAACCTCAGTGCTGCAGACATTGTTCGTTCAAACGATGCATATAACGGATATGCTGGAAGTGAAAATGTTCAAGGAACAATGTCCAGAGGAGATGCAGTAATGGTATTGACCAAAGCACTTGCAACTGCCGCACAAAATCCTAATAAAAAAGCAACTATGATTCAAGCCGCTTTGGATGAATACTCAAAAGGAAATATCATAATGATTCCTGAAGGTTCATTTACAAAACTGCTTGCAACCAAAGGGTTTGAACAGCTCGGAGGTTAAATAATCTTTGAAGAATTTCATATTCTTTAAAGAACTTTTTTTATTTTATTTTTAAAATTTAAATGTAAATTGATAAGTATAATTTTTTATACTCAAGTGATTAAGTATAATTTTTTATACTCAAGTGATTAAGTATAATTTTTTATACTAAA
>JAFUCN010000066.1 GCA_017459665.1 Methanobrevibacter sp.
AGAATCAATGAGCTGACATTTTCAATTGACGATTATGACGACATTATCAGCTCCATCAAAATGACTGCACTTAAAATCATGGATGATTTGATAAAGTCAAATGAACTCTTTTTAGATGAGCTGGACATACTTGACAGTGTACTTCTCTTTTCAAAGTCATTTATAACTGTCGAATACAAGTCCCACGGCCAGGAACTTGGATACTTTGAACTTGACAAAATCACTATTGATGATAGACAAAGCAGATCACTTCAAATCACAACCCTCATCCATGAGCTTTCACATTTCCTTTTAAAGGAGATTTTTACCCAAATCATATGCAGAATACTTGACTGCACCAAAAATTCATTTGTTGAGGCAATTGCAGTATTCATACTGTCATATTCGCCGTTTACCCAACTGATTGATGAGTATGCTGCCCATACAGTTGAGGGAAGGTTTGCCATCTACGGCTATCAGGACTATTCGTCATTTCTGCAGATTGAAAAGTCCCTTGATGGTGAAATGGATGAATGCGAAATCGAGATTACAAAATCAATTGGAAATACCTTTGCAGTTTCGATAAAAGACATTCTCGAGTCATTTATTGATGACGATTTAAGGGATGACATCAAAACCCAGTTCAAAAGCGATGTCTTTGAAAGGCCTGATTATGAAATGCTTCGTCTTGAAAACTGCAATAAACTGACTGATGAGGGGCTAATAAAATCAATATGGCTTATCTTAACTGACGGGTTTGCGCAGGCAAGCTTAAACATTAATAAATTAGAGGAATATGAAAATGAACTTTAAAGACAGAATCCTAAAACTCAACGAGGAACACACAGGAAAAACCGAAGACATTAACAATTTATTATTTACTATAATTACAAAATTCCAGCTCTTTGAGCCATGCGCCTACCTTTCAGAGGATGACGACTGGCTTGACGTTGCAATCCTTTCAATTGAAAACGATGAGGTTTCACAGTCAATGTCAATACTTAAAAGCGAGCTTACAGCATTTGGCGTCTTCAATAAAGAGGACATCGAGTTTGAAATTCCGCAGAAAGGTTCAGAGGATCTGTATCAATGAAGATATTTGATTTTGATGAGGATTTTGACGTTGATGAAGTAACTGATAAAATCAACGAGATTATGTCTGCGTGGTCAACCCAGCTTTTAGACATTGCAGGGCCAAACTGGATAGTCTACAACTACGAAATGGAAGTCAAATGCATCTTCCGCTTCCAGGTTGATTTCAATGATTTATATGTCCGTGTAAAATTAGAGGATTTAAAGCTAAACGTAATTCATCACATAGAAAGCCTGAAAGATGAGACAACTTACCGTGATAATCTGATAAATGCAATATTTTTTGAAAATTAAAAAAAGAAAAAGAATTAAAGTTAATTAATTCTTGTATTGTAGTATCTAACACCATCTGTGTCATAGGTATACCATCTGTCCACTTCATCGTCATATCCTTCACCAATAACGGTTACATATGCATCATCCTGTGGATTGTATACTCTGTAAGTGGTGTTGTTTCCTGTATCGTTACCTTTTTCAACATCATCCACATTTATGACATCTGACTTGTTTACGTCGACGGATGCATTTGTTGTGTTGTTTTCTGCAATTGTATTTACATCAGGTGCGGTATCGTTGATGTAGATGTATGCTGCAAGTCCGATTAGGGCAACAACAAGGATAACGATAACAATCAAAAGTATGTTTTTTGTTTCCATAATTAACACCTAGTTTACTATTTGTTTTTCATATTATTAATCACTTACATCATAGTCGTCAACTATCATATAGTCGAATTGTGGATGTTTGGATTTTACCTTTTCTAGAATTTTGCTTTTAACCGCTTCACGATCAGCATCAAAGTCAACAATCATGTCGAATGTTGCAAGGTTCATGTCCTCATACACGATGAATCCGTGGATTTCAAGAACTTCAGGATATTCCTTTACAATGTCTTCCAGTGTGGAGCGTATGTCTTCATATTTGTCGTTTCTTGCATATATTCCAACTGTAAGTGCAATTGAGAATTCCTCATAAATCTTTGCTGAAATTGACCTTGTAATCTTTTGGATTTCAACGGCTGATAATGTGTCGTCAAGCTCAACGTGAACAGACCCCTGCATGTCTTCAGGCCCGTAGTTATGTAGGCTCAAGTCATATGCACCGTAAACACCTGGTACTTCACAGATTGAGGCTTTAAGCTTTTGTGAAAGCTCGGAGTCAACCCTTGCACCGATCATTGAATCGACTGTCTCTTTAAGCATGTCGATACTTGCCTTGATGATTACGATTGAAATGATTACACCTAAAATTCCCTCAAGTGAAATGTGCCATACTATTGAGATGATAGCTGCAACAAGTGTTGAAAGTGAAAGTATCGCATCAAACAATGCGTCGCTTCCGGAGGCTACAAGAGCCTGTGAGTTGATGTTTTCACCAACCCTTTTTACGTACTGGCCTAAAAGTATCTTAACTACAACCGCCACTGCAATGATGACAAGTGAAACGGTAGTATATGAAGTTACATCTGGATTGAATATCTTAGGCCAAGACTCCATAAGTGCTGTTATACCTGCCCAAAGGACAATGGCTGCAATGATAACAGATGAGAAGTATTCGATACGCCCGTAACCATACGGATGGTCCTTGTCAGGGGCTTTTCCTGCAAGCTTTGTTCCGATGATTGTAATGATTGAGGATAAGGCATCTGTCAGGTTGTTTACAGCATCCAGGGTAATCGCAATTGAGTTAACAAGAATGCCTATTGTGGCCTTGAAGGCAACAAGAATGAGGTTAACGACAATGCCGATTATGCTTGTTTTAACAATTTTGTCCTGTCTTGTCATAGTTTGTATATTTGTTTTGATTATTTTTAAAATTAATCTATTAATATTGGTAATTAAATCATGTTTAACATTCAAAGATTTGATAAATTTTCAAATTATAATCAAGCCATTAATATTCAATTAAAATCTGTAGGTATATAAATATCAGTTTATAGGCTCTTAATGATTAATGAATATTTTAAACTTAAAAACAAAATTCAAAATTATTTGTTTTAAGTTTTAAACTATTTTTTTCATGTTAGATTAATTTCTCATTGGTTAGGAAATCTAGGAGATTAATGTGTTTTACTCCATCACGAGACCTGTCAAATTGGTCCATTGTTATTATGTATTTAGGATAATGGTCCTTGATTTTTGAAAACGGTCTGAATTCTCTTTCAATTGTTTCATCGTTTTCAAGTATGTAACTTACTTGTACATATATTGTCTGTTTGTGTTTTCTGCATACGAAGTCTACTTCATAGTCTTTTGTTTTTCCGATTGTTATTTTCCATCCTCTTCTTAAAAACTCAAAATAGACAATGTTTTCCATTACTCTTCCAATATTGTCAATGTTTCCTTTAGCTTTTGCTTCACAAAAACCATGATCAGTTACATAATATTTTTCATTGAATTTTAAAATGCCTTTGCCTTCTAAATCTTCTCTTTTTACTTTTTTTATAAAGCAGGCATTTTCCAGGTATTTTAGATATTTTGTTATGGTTTTGTTTGAGATTTTGATGTTCATTTCTTCTTTGTAGTATTCTGCAATGCTTGAAGCGGAGAATATGTTTCCAATATTGTCGAAAATGAATGTTGTTAGTCTTTCGAGGATGTCAATGTCTCTTATTTGG
>JAFUCN010000067.1 GCA_017459665.1 Methanobrevibacter sp.
TGAGAGGAGATTATCAAACAGAAGGAAAAATAATTGCAATTGATAATTACTTAAATCTAGTCCTTGAAAACGAAAACGGCCTTGAAACCATAAAAGGCGGAAATATTATTTTTATCAGTATAAAAGAATAGCCACCTTTTACCCAATGATTAGAAGAAATCTAATCAATTAATTCTTTTTTAAGTTCGAAAATAGTTTCTAAATCTAAACCAGTCCCTTTAGATATAGTTTTTTCATCAATGCCTAATTTAATGAAATTTTTAGCATTTTCTAATTTATTTTCGTCAATACCTTCCCTTTTACCATCAAAAAAAGATATATTGACAGCTTCTTCAAACCCAGTTACGCCGGGCTCAAAACCATAATCTTCAGCTCTAATGTCATGCATCAAAACACCTTCAACTATTGTTCAATTTGGCTTTTTTCAAACGACTTAATCCAGAAATATGTATAGTACAGATTATTGCTAAATTCATATGTTCCACTATGTTTATGGCCGGTTGATTCAAGAATTCCCAATTCCACCATTTTTGATAGGAAATTTGACAATACATTATCACTTATACCCATTGCATCCTTAACATCGGATCTTTTAAATGTATTCATCTTGTTTCCAGCCAAAAACTCTAAAATAGGCTCATAGTTATTGCTTTTAATCTGATTTAACACTGGCCTAATCTGTTTTGAGCCAATTTCATAAGCAGCATTGATTACACCTGCAGTTGCTTCTTTTTTAGTGATGAAATTATCTTCACACATCCAAAAGACAGACTCGCCTATTTGCTGCATCATTAAAGGCAATCCGGAAGAGAATGCTACCATAATCTCTAGTGCCTCATCGGATATTTCCATTTCAATTTGAGAAAATGTGGCCTTAAAAAATTCGCTTACTTCCTCATTGCTCAAACAGTCAATTAAATCAAAATGGAATATGCTTCCAAAAGACTCCTCATGAACAACCAGGGCTTCAAATCTTTCAGGATATCCCGCAAGTAAAAAATAGACGGGCAAGTTGTAATGATTGCTTACAGCTAAAGTATCTGCCAATTTCTTATACCAGTCGGCGAATTCCCTTGATTTTGACAATCCGTTAATGTCATCAATGATGATTAAAATACCATTTTTCCTGTCATCTGGAAATTCATCGTATATTTCACTAATATAATCAGGAAAATAATCTTTAAAACTTTTTGCTAATGTTTCATCAACTTTGAACTTGATTTTTGTTCCTTTAATTTCAATGCTTTCAATATGATCTCCAAACCACTCTTTAATCCTTTCAAGGCGTGATTTTTGAGGAAGTTCATTAACTAAAGCTTCAATAATCCATGTTGTTAATGTTTCAATTGAATCGTTTCCCTTATTTGAAACATAGACCCCAATCATTCCCTTTTGGCTACCTACTATATCTTTAACAAAATCGGTGACTGAAGTTTTGCCCATTCTGCTTTTTCCTGTTAAGAAAAAATGTTGTGTTTGTCCTTTTATTACTGGGTTGACGTATCTTAAGATTTTTTTAATTGTTTCTTGACGTCCACTGAACCTGTCTGGTGAAACTGGAATTCCAGGCTGAAATGGACTTTCCCTGTCATAATCAAAATCCATTTATAACACCTCTAAGTAATTATGTGATAATTTGGATTTATCATATAAACATGTTCAAAAGAATAATACTGATTAGAAGAAATCTAATCAGCTAATTCTTTTTTAAGTTCATTGATGGTTTTTAAATCAATTCCATTGGCTTCAGATATGACATCATCAGCAATGCCTAATCTAATCAAGTTACGAGTAGATTCTAATTTAGCTTCATCAATGCCTTCCCTTTTACCATCAAAAAAAGATATATTGACAGCTTCTTCAAACCCAGTTACACCAGGTTCAAAACCATAATCTTCAGCTTTTAAATTCAACATTTTCAAAATCTCCTTTCTTTCATCTTTTTTCAAAAATCTCTGTAAGACTTTCTTTTGCATTCGATTAAATCGAAATAGAATTGTTCATCGGTTATGACTGCTTCATTCAATAGTTGTGTTGTTGTTTCAAGCAATTCCCTTATATCACAGTCATGTTCCATATCCGGCGCAATTAACAAATCAATTGCCTCATCATCGGTTAATGGAATCTGTTTACTATTTTTATCACTAATAGTTTTTATAGTTTCCCTTGCGCTTAATTTTTTAGTATAGAAGAAATCAGGATGAAAATTGATGTTATAAGGTATTTCAGCATCTGTTATTCCCCTATTAATGTCATATGTTGCTATAACACATGTTCTACCAGGCAAATCTTCATCTGCTTGAAAATAGACCCTATATTTGAAAATATCTTCCATTTTAGGTGAATAGACAGGTATTGATTGGTGTTCCAAATTTTGGAAATATTCACCGTCAACAACATACACCATATCCATGATTTTTCTATCTCTAACCGGAGGAATTAGCTCAACATTCTTGAAATCTATCTCATCGCCATCATAACCTAACCTTCTGTGAAAACGTACACCTAATCTTTTAATGAAAAACTTGTAGGTTTCATCTGCACAGGATTGCTCATCAGTCATGAATAATACCTCTTTTAATTTTAAATTAACACTTAGCTAAGATATTTAATCATGTCTAAAGACAAATTATAATTTGAAACCTAACCTATAAAAGACTTTCTAAAAAAACCGGAACAATATTGCTTTATCCCTAATTTAACGAAGTTAAATCAATTTAATAAACAAAAAACAATATTTTAGTTTGAAAAAAAGAATTAAGAAATATTAACTTCAATACCTAATATTTCTTTTTTACCATTGTAAACATCCATCGCTATTTGAGCTGCACCAATAGCTCCTGATTCAGCTGAAATCACTTTTAGAGGATATTTATCTTTGAAATAATTATTGATTTCATCTGCAAAGTTAAAAGGTTCGGTTGCACTTCCAATGGAACCTGTCAAAACGATTCCGTCTATTTCATTTTTACATACAGCATCAAGACCCGCTATTTCCATGACAACGGTCATTATAAGTGTGTCAATTGCAAGTTTTGCCTTTTCATCACCATTCTTATAATTTGAAAGCAGCTGATCTTTCATGTTGGCCACTTTACCATCAATTCCGGCAATCTTAATGGCTCCTGCATGTGAAAAACAGTCATTGGCTGACCTACCAGTCTCATCGATGTCTCTTAGCATTTCCAAATCAAGCGGTCCGTGGACAACACCCATTGCACCTAAACAGGCATCAATAGCTCCCTTGATTTTACCGTCCTCAATTAAAATATCGACACTGTTTGAGGAAATGTCTGCAACTATGAAATTGTTCCATCCGGTTTCTTTAACTGCATTGTATGAAATGCTTACCTTTTCCGGGCTTGCCTGGTGAGAATAGGCTGCTCTAAACAGTTTATCTAGAGAAGTAGAGTCCTTGTGAAGACCAGGAATCATTATTGAGTCAATGTCCAGGCTTTCAAGCTCTTCAAAAACTGATGTTCCGCCGCCTGTTACCTTGCCGGCGCCGTTGATTGACAAAATCCCTCTATCTTTAACCTTGTGTGTAGGTAAAATCTCGCTTATCCCGTCACCCATCGCATAGGTTATTGCCATCAGTTTAACGGAGTTCAAATCAACACGCTTTTTCAGTTCAGAAGTAGCAGAAACAAGTCCTTTTTTGCTTTCCTCTCTTCCGATTTTAAATACGTCAATTACCTCGCCGGAAGCGGACATTATGCAAAAGGAGATTCCGGTAGTTCCATGGTCCATTCCAATAAATACCATGATTATCACAAAAAAATAAAATAAAAAAAGAAAAAAAGACTTAATCGTCTTTTTGTAATCCGCAAGCTTTTCTAAGTCTTTCACCAACAATTTCAATGTCTTTTTGACCTTCAGCAGCTCTCATTTCTTTTAAGTTAGCGCCGTCGGTAGCGTTTTCTTCAGCCCATTGTTTTTTGAAAGTTCCATCTTGGATTTCTTTTAAAACAGCTTTCATACCGTCTTTTGCTTCTTGAGTAATGATTCTGTTTCCTCTGGTTAAACCACCATACTCAGCAGTGTTACTTACATCTGTCCACATTCCAGCAAAACCTTTTTCATAGATTAAGTCCACGATGAGTTTTACTTCGTGGCAGGTTTCAAAGTAAGCGATTTCAGGTTGATAACCTGCTTCGACTAAAGTGGTGAATCCTGCGTTGATTAGCTCGGTAATACCTCCGCATAAAACGGTTTGTTCACCGAACAAGTCAGTTTCGGTTTCTTCTTTGAAAGTGGTTTCCAAAACACCAGCTTTGGTAAGGCCGCATGCTTTTGCCATACCTAATGCAAGTTGCATTGCATCACCAGTAGCGTCTCTTTCGACTGCTACTAAACCAGGAATACCGAATCCTTCTTCGTAGGTTCTTCTTACCATGGATCCAGGTCCTTTAGGTGCAAACATTACTATGTTTACGCTTTCATCAGGGTCGATTAAACCAAAGTGAATGTTGTAACCGTGTGAAAATGAAATTGTGTTTCCAGCTTCAACATAAGGTGCAATTTGTTCATTGTAAACTTTTTGTTGGATTTCATCTGGAAGCAAGATGTGAATGATGTCAGCTTCAGCAGCTGCGTCTTCAATAGTTTTTACAGTCATACCATCTTCTTTGACTAAGTTCCAGGAACTTCCATTTTCTCTTACACCAACAATAACATTAGCTCCACTGTCAGCCATGTTTCTAGATTGTGCTCTTCCTTGAGAACCATAACCGATTACAGCAATGGTTTTTCCTTCAAGTGCATCTGTATTTACATCATCGTCGTAATACATTTTCATGAAAATCATCTCTTTAATTAATTAAAAATTATTAGATATCTAATGAAATATCACATAATAGATATGATTTTCAATATTAATAAAAGTAACTTAAAAAATATTTGAAAAAAATCTCAAATCAAATAAGTTTCAATTAACATATTCAGTTATTCCAGTGAGTTTTTCAATATCAGAATAACTCCAATATTCATTTTCCCAATGGAAATATATATCTTTTCTTTTTTTGAAAATTCTAAATGGTGTGATTGTATTATCATAGATATGAACAATATCACATGTTTTAATTAATTCTGGAAGTAGATTAAGTGCCTTTTGATATCTTGACTCAATTTTTTCCTCCGGCACTCCATGGCCTCCCATAGATTCCCTCATATTTACTCTGGCACTATTTATCTTATAATCTGATGTCAGAACATATATACATCGAATGAAATATCCTTTTTCTTTAGCTTTTTTAAGTAATTTAAGATTTCTATCTGTAGAAAGCACAGTTTCAAATGTGAATTCCTCACCCTTTTCAACCATTTCCTCACGGAGTTCTTCAGCTTTGACTGCCGCTTCCAAATCGCTGCACAAACTAGCCTGTTTAATATTATCTGCATTAATATAGACTCCAACTGTCCTTGCCATGCGTGTAATAGTGGTTTTTCCACTGCCATCGGACCTGCAAAGACAATAATTTCAGGAAGCCTGGTTTTACTTGACATATACTCTCCTTCCATCAGGATATTCTAAATAAGCACATTTGTTTTCTTCATCATATTTTGCAATAGGAAGTCCTTTAATTTCACATATTTTTTTATCTATTTCAATTGAAGCCTTAAATCTTTCAGTAAGTTCTTCATCAGAAATTCCACATGTAGAGTCTAATTCATTTTCTTCTAACAAAAAAATCACTCCCCATTAATCAATTAATTTAATGAAATGTGTATAATTATAATTATTAATTTCATCAATATTAAATTCTTTGAAACTGCACAAAAGCACAGTTAAAAAATATTTAAATAGAAAATTTAAAAAATAAGAAAATTAGATGATTAATAACCATCTACTAAAACTTTCAACTCACCGGTTACGATATCAATTATCAAACCGTGTACAGGAACATCCGGAATCAACGGGTGGTTTTTGATTTTTTCAACAACGTCTTTTACGTTTTCCTCTTCTGATTCAAATCCGCCGATCCATTCTTCAAGGTCATATTTTGCAATGTCCTCTTCGGCAATTCCACGTGCAAGCATTTTTTCCTTTAAGGCCTCCGCATCTGCACCTGCCATACCGCATTCAGTGTGTCCTACAACCATTACCTCTTCAGCGCCCAAATTATAAAGTGCTGCTCCGATTGATCTGATTGCATCTTCACCGACAATGGAGTTTCCGGCGTTTCTGACTATTTTTGCATCTCCCCTTTTAAGGCCAAGTGCAGGTTCGAAAAAGTCAATAAGTCTGCAATCCATACAGGTCAATATAGCTAACTTTTTGGCTGCATGGTGAGACATTTCCTCGCCTTCAAAATTTTCAACGAACTCTTTATTATCCTTCAATACATCTTCCAAAATTGTCATTTAACTCCCCCGAAATTAAATAATTCAAACACCTCTGGCCATAGCCGTGAGGCCGGTTCTTGAAATCTTCTTGATTCCATAACCTTCCACTAAAGATATGAATGCATTTATCTTTTTAGCATCTCCAGTAAGCTCAATCATCAGTGCCTCTTCTGTTACATCAACGATTTTAGCCCTGAAAATATTTGTATACTGCATTATCTCAGCTCTTGCCATTTCATTAGGAATATTGACCTTAACCAGGCACAATTCCCTTTTGACGGCATTTTTAGTAATATCTTTAATCTTGATAACATCAACCAATTTATTAAGCTGCTTTGTAACCTGCTCCAAACCCTTTTCATCGGCATGTACAGAAATCACCATACGGGAAAGGCCTTCCACTTCTGACACTCCAACTGTTATGCTGTCAATGTTAAAGCCTCTTCTGTTAAAAAGACCGGCAACCTTTTGGAGAACCCCCGGTTTGTCTTCAACTAATGTAGAAATTACATGGTATTCCTTATCCATTTAATTCACATCCTTTTCAAGTTTATATTCACCAATCATCTCATTGATTCCGGCTCCTGGAGGAAGCATCGGAAGCAGTTCATCCGGATCAACGACAATATCCAGAAGTATTGCCTCATTGTCCTTGATAGCTGATTTGAGTGCTTCTTTGGTTTCGCCAGGTTTGGTAATCTGAACGGCATTTACGCCGAAACTTTCTGCAAGCTTGACAAAGTCAGGACTGTTTCCAAGAAGAGTCTGTGAGTGCCTTTCATTATACAAAAGACTTTGCCATTGGTATACCATTCCAAGTGTCCTGTTTTCTAAAACAACTGCAATAACAGGTATATCATATTCCTTAACTGTTGCAAGCTCCTGACATACCATCAGAAATCCTCCGTCACCGTTTATTGATACGACAGGATCATCAGGACATGCAACCTTAGCACCGATAGCTGACGGGAATCCGAATCCCATGGTACCTAAACCGCCTGAAGATATGAACTTGCGCGGCTTTTGGGTGTCATAGAAGTGTGCCGCCCACATCTGGTTTTGTCCGACATCTGTTGTTAAAATGGAATCTGCAGTTAAAACCTCAGAAATCTCTTTAATAACGCTTTGAGGTTTTAGCGGAACATCACTGTATGTTACTCTTGGAAGCAAGTCACGTTTTCTCTGTTTTATCATGTCAGTCCATTTATTAACGTCTGGTGAAACTTTATAATCATTTAAAACCTTATTTAAAGAGGATAAAACATTTCTAGCGTCTCCTACAATCGGCAAGTCAACGTCAACGTTTTTACCGATTTCAGCAGGGTCGATGTCAATGTGAATGATTTTGGTATCTGGAGCAAAACTGTCCAGCCTTCCTGTGGTTCTGTCTGAAAACCTAATTCCGATTGCAATCAGTAAATCGGATTCGTTTATTGAATCATTTGAAACCTTACGTCCATGCATACCAAGCATTCCAAGGGCCAAATCGTCAGTCTCATCAATGGCGCCTTTTCCTAAAAGTGAAGTCATGACAGGTGCATTTATTGTATCGGCAAGCTTTTTTAACTCACAGCATGCATTTGATATGATGACACCTGCACCGGCTAAAATCAGTGGCCTTTTAGCTTCCTTTATCAGGTCACGTGCCTTTTTGATTTGCCTGATGTTACCTTTAATGGTCGGATTATAGCCTGGAGTTTCAATTAGAGAATCGTCAAATTTAGTCAAGTCCCCTTCCTGAACCTCTTTTGGAACGTCAATTAAAACCGGTCCAGGTCTTCCGGATTTTGCAATTTCAAAACTTGATTTGACAATTGAAGGAATCAAATCCGGGTCTTTTGGCTGATAGGAATGTTTAACAATAGGCATTGTAATTCCAATAATGTCAGCCTCCTGAAAAGCATCATTACCTATCAAATGAGTAGGAACCTGTCCGGTTATAGCTACAATTGGAGAAGAATCCATATAAGCAGTAGCAATACCGGTTACAAGGTTGGTTGCACCAGGACCTGAAGTTGCCAAACACACACCCACACGACCAGATGCCCTTGCATAACCGTCAGCTGCATGAGCTGCGCATTGTTCGTGTCTTACCAGTATATGATCCATGTCTGCATCATATAACATGTCATAGAACGGTATGGTCTGTCCGCCAGGATAACCAAATATTGTCTTGACCCCCATGTTTTTGAGGGATTCTATTATCGCTTCTCCGCCTCTCATTTTCAAAACCTTTTTAATCAATTATGCAATAACTTATGTTTATAAAAATATATATAATTATAGATACCATGAACCTTGGAAAATACATCTGCCATCAAAACCCCGAGAGAAGTTTCTTTATCAAAGGCCATCAGTTCCCGGTCTGTGCAAGATGCACCGGTTTTTATTCTGGTTTGGTCGTTTATCTGGTTTATAGTCTCTTTTACAGCCATCCTTACAGCCTGAACATGTTAATATTGTCTATGATATTGATGATTCCAGTGGCAGTTGACGGTGTAACCCAATACTTCGGTCCAAGGGAAAGTACAAACACCTTAAGATTCGTGACCGGTTTTATTGGTGGAATAGGGCTTATAATATTTTTAAAAATAGTTTTTACATTTATTTTAAATTTAATTTGAATATAAAGCTTAAAACTTCTTTTTCACAACTGTGATTTTTTGCTTTTTTGCACTTCAAAAAGTCATTTATTAACTTAAAATCAAAGTATAAGTTAGAGTTAATTAACCTAAAATTTTGATTTAAACAAATCTGGACTAAATCAATACATTAATAGTTAATTTGAGGCGTATTATTATGAAAAGAGAGAAAAAATTCACAAAACATTTTGATTTGTCCCATAGCATTATGTACCATGACTATCCTCACATCTACACAAAAAATATCGATGTTCCGGGAGAATTTGTCAAAAAAATTAACAGAAGAGTACATTTAAAGGATGGAACTGGTGGTGAGATGGATTCTGCATATATTGCAAAGCCAGATAATAAAATCCTATTTGAAGTAGTTGCAGTAGGTCTAGAACACCAAAGCAAACCTGTAGACCCTTTCAAATTAACCAAATTTGGTGACTACGATATTCAAATGGTATCAGATGAAAACCTCCCTACCTTGCTTGCTGTTGCATCACACCTAAATCCTAAAAAATCAGAAAATATTCTGATAAGATCACCATCAGACATTACACAACTCTATTTTCTCGATTTAGGTAAAGAAAATATATGCCAAAGATTAAATAGGGTTAAAGAAATAATTAATAACAACAAAAAACTTTCCGATGAAGATGCACTAGACTTGGGGATAATTCTCTTATATGCACCAAGAGAACACGCATACGAGATAACTTATACCATAGTGGATCTCTATTTAAAAGTCGTGAATGATTTAGACTTGAAAATGGAAAAATGCTTATATTCAGTCATTACAATATTGACTGACGCATACATCGACGATGAAAAAGAATACAGGAGACTGACAAACATGATAGACAATAAAACATCACAAGAAGTAAAATCACTGTTCGAAGCACACAAAGCAACACTAGATACTCTTAAATGGAAAGAAGAAGATTTAGCTGAAGCTAATCAAAACCTTGCTGAAAAACAAGAAGAACTAGCTGAAACTAGTCAAAACCTTGCTGAAAAACAAGAAGAACTAGTTGAAGCCAATGATACCATCACTAGACTTAAAAAAGAAAATCAGATGCTTAAAGAACAATTGAATGCAAAATAGAATACTACAAATGTATTCTATTTTCAAAAAATTATTTCAAGTAATAATACAAAACAGCCTTTTGAGCATGCATCCTGTTTTCGGCCTCATCATAAATTACAGATTGAGGCCCATCAATTACTTCTGAAGTTACTTCCTGGCCTCTGATTGCAGGTAAGCAATGCATGAAAATAGCTCCGTCATTAGCTAAACTCATCAAATCAGCGTTTACCTGGAAAGGTGCAAAATCAATTTCTCTTTGAGCCGCTTCGGCCTCATCACCCATACTTACCCAAACGTCAGTATAGACAACATCCACATTTTCCAAAGCAACGGCAATATCATCGCTGATAGTTATTTCAGTATTATTTTGTGAAGCATATTCAAAGGCAGTTTTTAAAATGGCTTCATCAGGCTCATAGCCTTTAGGACAAGCTACAGACATGTCCATCTTAAGAAGAGGGGCAATCAATAAAAGGGAATTGCAAACATTGTTTCCATCACCGACAAAGCAGATTTTTCTGCCTTCAAGACTTCCGAAATGTTCCTTGATAGTCAGCATGTCAGCTAAAGCCTGGCAGGGGTGTTCCAAATCTGTAAGTCCACTTATGACAGGAACATCTGAATATTTAGCCAGTTCCTCAACGTCTGAGTGTTTGATGGCCCTTATCATTATTCCATCAACAAAACGGCTTAAAACCTTAGCGGTGTCCAAAATCGGTTCTCCTCTTCCCATCTGCAAGTCATTGGAGGATAAAAAGATTGCTCTTCCACCTAACTGGTACATTCCAACATCAAAAGAAACCCTTGTTCTTGTAGATGACTTTTGGAAAATCATTGCTAATGTCTTGCCTTCAAGAGGTTTTTCTTCCATCTCGCCCGCTTTGATTTTACTAGCTAAATCTAGAATATGTTCAACATCTTCTTTTATATCACTAACAGATAATAAACTGCCCATTAAAAATTCCCCTAATAATTATTATAAAAAAGAATATTTGTTAAAGATATATATTAAATGTTACTGTCATTTCATTCGATGGCGGATATCCCTGAATGTTGAGATTACAGGAACAAGCAAAAACAGATATATGAAATTGCTTGAAACGTTAAAGTCCAAAAGATTTACGACAACTGTCAGGCCCATTATAATATAGAAAGTATGCACCACACGGTGCAATTCATTATGTGAAGGCATCGGATCCAAAAACCTTCTTCTATATGCATAATAATACATCAGCAGGAATGAAACGATTGTCAGGAATATGTTCAAACCGAATATTGCCTCTGATAAAAAGAAATGGGAATAATTTCCAATCAAAGAGGTTGAAAACGGTATAAATGATATGCAAATCAAAAAGAAAATGTTGAGCCACAAATATGGAATGTTCAGGTTGTTGACCTTGATGAACTCATGGTGATAAATCCAAAATGAACTTATCAATATGAAACTGACTATTGTAACACCGATTGTTGGTGCTAAAGTTGCAATAAAAGAAATGAAATCGGAATAATTGGTTATAAGCATTTCAGGTAGAGCAATACCGAAAACCAGAAGTGTCATTACCATTCCAAAAATTCCGTCGGTAAGTCCCATCAGACGGCCGGGATCAATATCAACATCCCTTTCAAAAGCCTGCTTAAAGCGCTGATAAAAGCTCAAGCCCTTATCAAGCTTAGCATATCTGTCTGCCTTTTTGGAATTGTCATTGGATTTTGAATCCTTAGCCTCTAAAATTGCAGCAAACCTTTTCCATTTTTCAAGAGTCTCTGCATCATCAGTGTTTTCCTTGATTATTTCAAGTTTTTCATTGATACTACGTTTTAACTCTTCAATTTCTTCAGGACTTACTTCACCAGACATTTACATCAAAAAAAGTAAAAGAAATTTAGTTTAAAATTTCTTTCATGTGTTCAACACGTTTGGCAACAAGTTCTGTTGTACCGACATCTCTTCTGTGGTAAACGTTACCTTTTACAAACTCACATGCCTTTTCAGCTATCTTTTCAGCTTCTTCAATGGAGTCTCCACTAGCTACAATGCCTAATGCCCTTGAGCCAGATAAATGAATTCCATCATCTTCTTTGGATACAGCAGCATAGAATACTTTTGCACCCATATCCTCGATAGCTTCCTCATCAACTTCAATAAGTTCACCTGCATGTTCTGTTTCAGGATAGCCATCAGGTACGATGTATTTGCATACGCTTGCCTTGTTTTCAAATTCGACTTCACCTAAATTGCCGTCAACGATTGCCTGACATACTTCAACCAATGGAGTTTTTAAAAGCGGTAATACGTTCATTGCTTCCGGATCACCGAATCTTGCGTTGTATTCGATTAATTTAGGTCCGTCAGCTGTTAACATGAACTGGCCGTAGAGGATACCTTTGTAAGGTTCTGCTTCCTCAGCGATAGCTTTAAGAGTAGCTTTCATTATTTCAACTGCAGCGTCATAATCTTTTTGGCTTAAGAACGGTAACAATCCACCAACATCAGAGTATGATCCCATACCGCCGGTAATTGCTCCTACATCCCCTTCAAATGCATGAGGATGGTCCTGTGCTGCTGGCATCGGTGCCAGGTTTTCACCGTCACAGAATGCCTGGATGGTAAATTCCTCACCAATAAGTCTTTCTTCAATAATTACTTGTGCAAATCCACCCATTACATTGTCGATTACTTCACATGAGTATTCTTTTGCCTCTTCATTGTCTTTTAAGTGGTCACCGACGATTTTTACACCTTTACCGCCTGTAAGACCCACAGGCTTTACGACAACGTCACGGTCAAATTCATCCAAGAAGTTAGATACATCTTCGGAGTTGTCAAAGACCTTGTAAACTAAAGACCCTTCGATTTCATAGTCTTCAAAGAGCTTTCTCATAAATGATTTGTCAGTTTCAATTCTGGCTGCACTTTGGGTCGGTCCGACACATTTTATTCCGTTCTTTTGAAGCTCGTCCACGATTCCTTTTCCAAGCGGAGCTTCAGGACCGATGAATGCAATATCAATTTCCTTTTCAACTGCATACTCAGCTACTTTTTCAACTTCCCCTTCATCACCTTGCTTAAAATCAGCAATCTTGCTCATTCCAGGGTTAACTTTACTCATATAACAATATAATTCAACATCATCTTTTAAGGCATCAGCAATAGCATGTTCACGAGCACCTGTTCCAACAACTAAAACCTTCATAATAAATTCTCCTTGTATAGAGTATATTATTAAAAATATTTATAATTAAAGTTCCCTAACTTTTTCAATAGGTAGGCCAGTACACTTGGATATTTCTTCATCAGAACAGATATCCTTAAGATTTCTAGCAATTTCTATTGAATTTTCTTCTTTAATTTCTTTTCTGTGTTTTTCAACAATCATCTCTTCAAAGTCTTTACCATTTTTTTCTTTATATGCATTAAAAACTATCTCATCAAGCTCATCTTTGTGTTTTTCCACATAACCTGCAAACAGTGTTAACATATTAATCCTCCCCATGAATTTTTCAAATAGCTCATCATCTCTATCAGCAACGATATCTGCCATAATGTACTGACATTCTTTTAATTGCTCTCGTTCGTGTTTATCAAATAACTCCCAGTTATTGACAATATCAATAACTTCAAAAGCTGCATTAACCCTGTCAACATTTCCCATGAATGGAATGAATATCAGATTATACTGGTCAATGTCTGTTAACTTTTCCTTGTTTTCTATTTTGTTTTTGATATTAATTAATTTTTCCAAACCGTCAAGTTCAGAATAGAAGAATATTTCCGGTTCGAATTGGAATGTTTTAGAAATTAATGCTATTTTTTCTGATTTGATTTTTAATCCTGTTGAAATGATTTTGGTTTCAACATGCCTGCCACTGATTATCCTTAAATTGATTGCGTATTGAGCGCACCTTAAAAGAAAATTCTCATCAATATCTCCCGTTTGAAATTCAATATTCAGTAAAGTTCCATCCTCAAGTTCCAATACACCATCCATCAATTTCTGCCTAAATGTGGGAATTATAAGTTCTGTGGGATAGAATCTTACAACTTTTCGCTTATCCCCCATTGCCAGAAGCATTGCCTGGGCAAATAGGATTAAAGCCATTTTCTGTAGCTTGTCGTATCTATTGTGTACTATCATATTTACACCATATTCAATTTTTAAAATATGGCATACCGGTATGCAACAGATTACTATTGAATTTAAGAGTATATAAATCGTTCAGTTATAAATTGAAGCAATTTAACGAGGTTAAAGCAATAATTACGTCATTAAACAATTTTTCAAAATGATACCAATAGCTTTAAATACTAACACTTGCATATACAAGAGTATAATTGCATATGCAAGAGAGGTAAATTATGGAGAAAAATTCAAACATTGAAATGATAACAGGAGACCCAAAAAAGGCAATCAACAAACTGTCAGTGCCTATTATAGCAAGTATGTTTTTAATATTTGCAAACAATATCATCGACAGTATTTGGGTAGCAGGACTCGGTGCAGAACCACTGGCTGCACTCGGATATATCACACCATTATTCATGGTGCTAATAGGAATAGGAAACGGAATCGGAGCAGGTGGTAACTCACTGATTTCAAGATACATCGGAGCTGAAAACAGATCATCTGCAAACAACGCAGCAATACACAACCTGATATTGGGAATAATAATTTCAATAGCAGTTTCAATTATACTTTTAACATTTTTAGAGCCTCTGCTTAACATCATGGGAGCAAGCAGTGTATTAAACTATGCAATGGAATATGGAACAATCATATTTTCATTTTCATTTGCAATGCTTCTTCCACCAATTTTCGGAGGAGCATTCAGAGCCGAAGGAGACGTTAAAAGGGCAACAGTACCAATTGCAATTACTGCAATAATCAACATGTGCATCGACCCTATTTTCATCTACACACTAAATCTTGGAGTAGCGGGAGCAGCATGGGCAACCGTTCTTGCACATATAGTTTCAATTGCAGCAATGCTTTACTGGATGTTTATAAAAAAGGACACCTACCTAAAATACAACCGGGAAAGTTTCCACAATAACCTGACAATGTATAAGGATATCCTAGTTGTAGGTATTCCTGCAAGCTTGGAACAGCTAATACTTTCTGCACTGACAATTGTAGTCAATTTCATGCTCACATTAGTCTCAGGACCTGTTGCAGTAGCTGTATATACTGCAGGATGGAGAATAATAAACCTTGGAATGCTTCCGGCAATAGGAGTTGGAACAGCTTCAATTTCAGTAGCAGGAGTGGCATTTGGAGCAAGAAAATACGAAAACCTGAGAGTCACCGCAAGATATGCCGTTAAAGTAGCATTGATAGCTTCAATAATCGTTTGTATCGTATTAAATGTATTTGCAAACCAGATCGCATTTGTATTTTCATACTCTGAAAGCAGCGCACAACTGGAACCTCTGATAGCCAGCTTCATACAGTTGATGTGTCTGTTTATCCTATATGTTCCATTCGGAGCAAGTGCTGGTAACGTTTTCCAGGGTGTCGGAAAAGGAACCATATCATTTATCCTGACCACATTCAGGGAATTCGTGCTTGTACTGATATTTGCATACGTCCTTGGATTCGTATTCAATATGGGAGAAACAGGAATATACTACGGAATGCTTTTGGGAGGAGGAATAGGATCCCTCATATGTTACGCATGTATTGAGCTTTACATCAACAGACTGATAAGGAGCCAGGAAAATGCAGCTTGATGAAAAGATTCCAACCGTCCCTTTCATCTCCATAATTTACAGGGAACACGCAAAATTTTTAAATGAAAAGGTAAAGGATGAAGACTTGAGCTTTGGTCTTTTTCCTCTGCTGATATCCATTTATAAAAATGAGGGAATCATTCAGGAACAGCTGGCGCGCAAATTCCACTTAAACGAAAGTACAATAACAAGAAACCTTAAAAAGCTTGAAGATAAGGGATTTATCAAAAGAATCCCGGATAAGAGAACAAAAAGAATAGAAGTTACCGAAAAAGGTGCAAAAACCGCACAAAAGGTAATGGATTATGACGAAGAGTGGGATGAAAAGATTAAAGGAATTATAGGAAATGATTATGATAACTACATTAAAACACTTAGAAAAATAAGCGAAGAGTTAACATGAAAAGATTACATCCACTATGTGGATTAAATCTTTGCCTTTTTTTGAGAAATGGCATAATGCCTTTTAAAGTTATAGTTTTTCAACAATTCAACACAGTCATTTTCAAACAATTCATTGAAATATTCATTGAATGTTTCTTTAGGCAGTTTTTGTTTTGTATTATCTAAAATTTCCTTCCAGACTGATTCTATTTCCTGTTTTGACATTAAATTCAATTCAAAACAGAATGCTAAAATAATTGAAGATGTTAGAATAGGAATTTCATAATCATCACAAATATCCAATACATCAGTTAAGTTATTGCTTGCTACTATCCCATTATTTTCAATGGCAAAAGCCATTGCTGCTGATTCGCCTTTTCCGATAGGATTGCCATCACTCCAAAATCCCCTACGAATCAAATTATACTTAGACTCTTCAGGTGAAGCGAATTCAAATTCTGAAACTTCCACAAAACCGTCACTGATCAGAGAATGCAACTTATTTCTAATATATTTGTATTTTTCAATGTTAATTAGCTCATGATATACTGGTGCAGGCACTATGACTTTTGAAAATAATTTTTTCAGTATATCTACTCTGTGAATTGCTAAAAAACAAATTAAAATGTCAGAATCATAGAAAATGGGTTTATCTTTCAAAAAAACACCCCACCAATTAATAGACAATGTCCTGTCTAAATAAATCAAGTAAAATGTCTCTTCTTGCACCTTGAGTCAATTTTTTTTGCTCATAAAGTTTTTCGGTAATAGGAATCATGTGGCCTATTGAAAAATATAACATGTCATTATAATTTGGCTTATATAATGAGGTATCATAACCTAAACTAGCAGCAGTTTTAATAAAATTAATTGATAATTCAGCAAACTGGTCGCCTGAAATTAATTTTTCAGCATATAATCGTTTTATGAAGTTTCTATGATCTAACTGGAAATACTGTTCGCATTTAACTACATCACTAATAGTCCATGAATCAATATCATTCGAATCTATGTAATCATATAATGCACGTTCGCTCATTAAAAAATTAGATGCAAATTCATCAGCATTTTTTTCAACAATATCATCATATTTATCAGAACATATGATAAAATTCTCATTGTCAAGTAAATGATATAATTCATGAGCTAAGGTAAAATTTTGATGACCCCTTGAATGTGAAGAGTTTACTAAAATAATAAAATCTTCTTCGTTTTTATGACAGCACCCACTTACAGAACTCTTCATTGGAAACCATGCAATAGTTAAATTAGGAATTTTGTATGTAAGTAAATTAAACATGTTAATTGGGGAAAATTCATCCACTCCCCATTTTCTTTTTAAATTTATGTTTAATTTAGGTAATTCATTGTCTGTTTTTTCTTTGTTGAATTTTCTTAAAATTTTTAAATCCTGAGATAATCTGTTAATGTGTGCAATAACATTCAAATCCATGTCCCTAGCAGATTTAAATGAAATGTTCTGTTTTTCATATGAATCAGTTTTGCCTAAAAGATATTCCGGAGTGCAATTATATAATGAAAGAATTCTTTCAGATAATAACCAATTTAACTTTCTTTTATCATTTTCTATTTTAGACAAGTTACTTTGGTCAATTTCTAAATATTCAGCCAATTGTCTTTGTGAATAGCCATGTTCAAGGCGCAATTTCTTTAATCTGGAACCGACACTAACCATGATAAACCACCATTTCAAATGTATAATTATAATTTGTCATCAAAATATATAAAGTTTTTCTAAAAAATTGAGGTCAAAATTGATAAGTCAAAAAAATATTCATATGCAAATAATGACTTTAACTTAAAAAAACTATTAATATAGCTCAATAATAAAATAAGATTAAATATTTAAGTATTTAATATTAAAAAAATTAATTAATAGTTTAATAAATAAAATATCAATTTTAAAAAAGTATTCAAAAAAGAAATTAAAGATGAGTTAAAATACCCATCTACATTTTTTCAGGTGCGCAAACACCTAAAATATCTAATGCATTTTTAATGGTTGTTTTAGCTCTGTCAACCAAAATAAGTCTTGTATCCTCAACGTCAGATCCAATGACCTGTTCGGTTTTGTAGAACTTGTTAAATGAACCGGCCAAATCCTGACAGTATTGTGTGATATTGTGTACCCTTTTCTTGTTGGCACAGTCTTCAACGACCTGTGGGAATTTAGCGATTTGTCTTACTAAATCTTGTTCTGCTTCATCCGGAGTCCAGTCGTCACTGACTGTTAAAGAGCTAATATCCTTACCTGACTTATCAAGCAGTTTGCATGCTCTTGCATGTGCGTATTGAATTGAAGCACATCCTCTCTCAAAGCTTAATGCTTCGTCCCATTTGAATGTCAGGTGTTTTTCAGGGGACAGTTTTGCAATGAAGAACCTTACAGCTCCAACACCGATTTCTTCAGCCATAGGTGCAATTTCTTCTTCGCTTAATTCAGGATTTCTTGACTTGATTTCATCATGTGCCCTTAAAACAGCTTCGTCAATCAGTTCGTCAACAGATACGAATTTGCCTTTTCTTGTTGACATTGAACCTTCAGGAAGTGTAATGAATTCATAAAATATTACTTCAGGAGCTTCCTGTCTGAAGATTTCTTCAAAGATTATTTTAATTTGTTTTGCAGCCAGTTTGTGGTCTGAACCTAAAATGTCAAGTACAGTGTCACCTAAAGTAGCTTTGTATTTGTGATAAGCCAAATCCCTTGTGGAGTAAAGTGATGTGCCGTTGGATCTTCTCAATACAAACTCTTTTTCTATGTTGAAGTCTGTCAAATCAATGTATAATACATCGTTTTCTCTTGTAAATCCTTCTTTTTGGATATAATTTACGGTACTGTCAACGTCACCGTTTCTAACGAATTGCCCTTCCCATACAAAGTCATCGTGGACAATGTTCATTCTTAAAAGGGATTCCTTCATACCGGAGATACATTTTGACACGACATCTTCAAAGACCTTATTTAATTCTTCATCTTCACCTTTTTCGTATTTCTGGATTAATTCATCGACTTTAGCATTCAATGCCTCATCCTCTTCAACGGCCTTGTTGGCATCAAAGTAGAGTTTACCGATTTTGTGGTCAAGCTTGTCGCCTTCGTAGTCTTCTATTTTAAGGCCGCATTCGGTAATTCCGCATACGATAATGGCAATCTGTCTTCCCATATCATTTACATAATACTGGGTTATGACATCTCTTCCGGCCAATTTCAAAAGCCTTGCAAGGGAATCCCCAAAAATGGAGTTTCTGATGTGTCCAATATGCAATGGTCCGTTAGGATTTGCTGAAGTGTGTTCCAATACGATTTTTTCACCATATTCGGGAAGCTGGCCGTAATTTTCATCTACTTTTTCCAAAAGCAATTTGGAAAATTTATTATAGTCAATGAAGAAATTAACATAAGGTCCGAAGTTTTGGACTTTGGAAAATATTTCCGGAACTTCAATTTTTTCAACAAGTTCCTTTGCAACTTCCGGAGGGGAAGTTTTCAATTTTTTAGTAAGTGAAAATGCAATTGTACTTGCAAGGTCACCTAATTCAGGGTTTGGAGGAAATTCCAACTTGAAATTCCTGTCGATTTCTACATCATACTGATCCAATGCTTTGTTTATAGCATCGATCGCTTGTTTTTCAATTTCAAAATACATTAACTCACCTTAATAATAATCATAAACCTCTAAGCCAGAGGGATAAATAACCAATTTTTGGAATAACTACCAAGTTATCGCCTAATGTCACTACCTTTTCCTTGATTTGGTCTGAAGTGACATAATACGGATCTGGAGAATTGTTATTGTCTCCTTTTATTACATACATCGTAGTTCCGTTGATTTCGGCTATCCGTATAACTCTGTGAATAACCGGCTGGTCAAACCATTTTGCATCATAAACGACAACGTCACCGACTTCAACATCATCTGGATTGAACTCGTTGATGCCTAAAAAGTCCGCCTTTTCAACAAGGACAATATCTCCCCTATAAAATGCTGGTTCCATACTGCCTGAAACAACCACATTCAGGTGCTGAGCGGCAATCAAAACGATTATCAGAATAATTACATATGATGCAATTTCTTTAAAATCTATATCCATTTTTAAAACCTTCTTCTTTTCTTGAATGCCATTTCCAATGCGATTTCAATAGCATCAGAAGTTTTCTGTAAGTCCTCCATACTGTGAGCGTTTGAAATGAAATTACATTCAAACTGGGATGGAGGAATAAATACACCTTCCTTAAGCAATGCCTTAAAGTATCTCAAGAACTGTCTTCTGTCAGATTGTTGTGCATCGGCATAATTCAAGACAGGTGCGGGATTGAAATAAATCTGAAACATTGAAGCAAGTCCGACAGGCTGAATATTGTACTCCTCATCATCAATGATTGACTGGATATTTCCTCTAAGGTAATTGCCTTTTCTTTCAAGCTCCTTATAGAACGCATCATCGAGCTGAGTCAAGGTGGAAATACCTGCCTGAACTGATACTGGGTTTCCTGAAAATGTTCCTGCCTGGTAAACCGGACCGTTAGGAGCAATCAGTTCCATGATTTCCTTTTTACCGCAGAAAGCACCCATTGGAAGACCTCCACCGACAATCTTACCGAGAGTTGTCAAATCGGGAGTTACGCCATAATATTCCTGAGCTCCACCACGTGATGCCCTAAAACCTGTAATGACTTCATCAAAAATTAAAATTATACCATTTTCTTCTGTGATTTTTCTAATGAACTCTAAAAATCCCGGTTTAGGCTCGATACAGCCTACATTGCCCATTACAACTTCCATAATAATACAGGCAATGTTTTCTCCTTCACTCTCTATTAACTCAGTCAATGCCTCTTCGTCATTGAACGGAACTGACAAGGTATTTTTAGTGGTATCGGCCGGAATTCCCGGACTGTCAGGTAGGGTTGCAGCACCGGATCCGCCTTTAACAAGTACGTAATCATGTGCGCCATGGTATGCTCCTTCAAACTTGACAATCTTGTCTCTGCCGGTAAATCCTCTTGCAAGCCTTATTGCACTCATAGTAGCTTCGGTACCACTATTACAGAATCTCACCATTTCAGCAGATGGAATTCTGTCAATTACTTCTTTTGCAAGAGTTATCTCATTTTCAGTAGGAGTACCATAGGCTGTTCCAATAGTCAGCTGATTGGAAACTTCCCTTACGACTTTAGGATCAGCGTGTCCAAGTATTAGGGGACCATAAGCTAGACAATGGTCAATGTAAGTTTGTCCATCAGCATCTGTGAGTTTAGATCCTCCAGCGCTTTTAACGAAAAAAGGATAAGGTTTAAAAGCACGAACAGGAGAGTTTACTCCTCCAGGGAAATATTTTTTAGATTCATTGAACAATTCTTCAGAATACATTTTATCACTTTACAAATGTTGGATTAGTGAATTTACACAAGCCACAGCAATCGGTGTTCCGCCTTTTGGTCCTTCAACAATAATATTCGGAATGTCTGAATTGTGAAGAGCCTCTTTTGAATCAGCTGCTCCAACAAAACCAACTGGAACTCCAACAATGGCTTTTAGATTCATTTCACCTTTTTGGTATAAATCCATAGCTTCAAAAACAGCAGTCGGAGCGTTACCGGAAACTACAATACCTTCAAAGTCATTTTCTGCTGCATAACGCATGGCCGCAGCAGCTCTTGTAATTTGGTTTTCTTTGGCTATTTTAATGACTTCTTCATTTCTGATATAACACTCAACTTCCCCTTCATATCTTGTAATACCATATTTTACCATGTTGATATCGGTCAGGATGGTTTCTTTATTTTTTAGGGAAGCCATAGCTGCATCTACAAAATCAGAACTTATTTTTACCAATTTTGCATACTCAGGATCTGCGGTTGAGTGAACAATTCTCTCAACAATGTCTCTTTCTAGTGGATTAAAATCTTTGACATCATCTCCAATAAGGCCACGGATAATTTCTCTACTTTTGTTTGCAATATCCAAACCTTGTTTAGTTGATGCACCCATGAACATTTTGTCTGTCATAATGTTAGTTATATATTAAATATATGTTAAATATTTTGTTTGGAACTATCTTTCACTGGCTGAAAGACCTGCAAGATAGCCTGTTGAAAATGCAATTTTCAAGTTATAGCCGCCGGTTGGACCATGAACATCTAAAACTTCACCTGCAAAATACAGATTAGGTGTCAATGTTGATTCCATTGTTTTCGGATTGATATTGGCCAAGTCAACACCGCCAATTGTAACCTTTGACAAATCCTTGTTAAACCCAGTAATTTCAAAGGCAAATCTCTTTAAGTTTTCAATAATCTTATTTTTGCTTTTCTTGTTTACTTTAGAAAGCTGAACTTCACCGTCAAGGCCAAGTTCATCCAAAAAGAAAGTGATGAAATTGTTTGTTAAAAACAGTTTCAAATAATTTTTTAGCATTGTTTTGCCTTTGAGCTGAAAATCATTTGTGAACTTTTCGCTCAAGTCTTCACTGGTAAAATCAGGGCATAAATCAATGGCTATTTCAATATTCAAATTCACATCATGTTCTAATAAGTTATAAGTTATACTTTCAGATATTTCATTACTTAAATTGATTATTGCCGGGCCAGTTAAACCAACATGTGAAAATAAAACATTTCCTTTGACTTTGGATTTTTTATAAATTACAACAACATCGAACAATGTTACCCCTGCAATAGCGGACAAGTCTTTTTTGGTTATTAGAGGAACAAGACCGTATTTAATGTCAGTTAAAGGCTGTGAAGTTAAAAAATAGTTTTTTATATTGCATCCTGTCTGCGGGTAGGTTATGCCTCCAGTGGCGATGATAATCCTATCTGCCTTTATCCTATCGTTGATTATGAAGTCTTCAGTGATTTTTTCAACTTCAAAGTTATAAGTTATAACAACACTTTCTAGATAATCGGTTAAAATATTTAAGATATCACCAGATTTTTCGGACTCGGGAAATATTCTGTTTTCATCTTCCTCAATAAAA
>JAFUCN010000068.1 GCA_017459665.1 Methanobrevibacter sp.
TGATGTCGTTATTGACAGCGGTTCAACCTGGACATTGACTGGTGACAGCAACGTTTCATCACTTGAATTGAACGGAAATATCGAATATGGTGATTATACTTTAACTGTTGATGGTGTAAGTTACTCTGCTTCAAATCCATATAACTAGAGGAATATTTTTTTCCTCTAGATTATATTATACTCTTTTCCGGCCAAAAAGACATTTATAATAATATTGAACTCCTGAGTAACATTGCTCTCACGCACATCACCAAACACTTCAACGTTTTCAACAACTGACGCATACAACTCTTTTAATTTTTCAGGATTTGTTTTTATATAAGTTTCATGAACCATATTCTTGCCTCTGCCCTGAAGGGAATCAATGTATTCAGCTGCAAGACCAATGTTTGATGCGTGAAACTTACGAAGAGTATGTGATCTAAAAAACCTGTACTTGCCCTTAAATCCCCAGTTGAAATTGTCATTGATTTGCTGGAAGTTGGATGAAAGTTTTGAATCATTGATGTCAAACAGTTTGTCATCATGACTCAAATCAAATCTTGTCTTTAGATAGCTTATGATAAAACGTGTGGCTTCCGGCGAGCAGAAGGTATAATAAAACTTGTTTGTCTTGATTCTTTTTAGATAAAAAGTTGGAATGACATTATCTGCTCTTGTCAACTTATTTAAGATATCCTTAATGCTTCCGCCGTCATGATAATCCGATGTGGCATTTATGAAATCCCCAACGGTAAGGGACAATGTTTCTGCCTTTGCACTTCCAGATGAAGCCATAAACAATATAACTGCTTTCATAACACCTTCTGAAACCTCAACAGCCTCACGGATATGGCTTTTGGTTGGAAGGTCACGATAGTTTATCTCATATGCCTTGCCATATTTCGCCTGTGGAATATGTGGAATTTCCACCTCAAAGTGCATGTAGACTGTTTTGACTTTTGAAAAATAGGTTTTTGAAGTGTTTGGTGACAAATCGCTGGTAAAAAGATAATTTCTAAAATCAAGAAGTCTCTTTTTGATTTTCCTTTTCTTTAACGGAACGAGGTTATTTTCCTCATCAATTGCTTCAAACAGCAAATCTTCAAGCGACATTTCATGAAGCTTTGTAGATTTGATTAGGGCTGATTCATAACCTGTCCGAGTGCTCTTTTTTATATTTCGTTCCTTGCAGAACTTTAAAAACGCTTTAGAATACATATGTAAGATATGTATTCCATTAAATAAGAAATTAATTAAGTATGCTTTTGCACACTTGTGCACCTACAAAAGATTTAATAGGAATCATTTTTAAATCTATAATTAATTAAAAAGATGATTCGTATGACATACACTATTGAAGAGATTAAAAATACTGCAATTCCTATCGTTGAAAAGTATGGTGTTGTTCGCTTAAGTATTTTTGGATCTTATGCCCGTGGCGAAGCAAATGATGAAAGTGATTTGGATTTTTTAATTGATAAAGGAGAATTGAAAGGTTTAATTCAGTATTACTCCTTAGTTCAACAATTAGAAAAAGCATTTGAATGTCATGTTGATTTAATCACTATGGGAGTGTCAGACAGAGATTTCCTTAAAAGAATTCAAAAAGAGGAGGTCATTTTATATGAAAGATAACGATAAAAGAGTCATCGAAAGACTCATTTATTATTGTAATAGATTGCATGAACATGTATCTGTATTTGGCAATTCAAAAGAAGAATATATTGCAAACAAACAATATCAAGATGCATGTTCTTTAGTCATCATTCAACTTGGTGAACAAGTTGGAAGATTATCTCAAGAATTCAAAGATGAACATGATGATATTGATTGGGATGGAATCAAAGGAATGAGAAATATTCACGCACATGATTATGACAATGTAATGTTTGATATTGCATGGGAATCCATTACAGAAGATGCTCCTTATCACAAAAAATATCTAGAAAAATTAATCTAATTTTTAAAAAAAAAAGAAAAGAAAGTATTTTAGCAGTTAAAACCTGCATCAAATACTTCTTTAAGCAAATCAGGCTGTGCTTTCGCATCCCCAACAACAGTAAATACTGCCTTTTCAGTTGGATTTTTTGAAAATCCGATAAATGACCTGATTCCAGTTAGAGCATCACCGTTTGATGAGCCGACAGCTGTTATGATATAGTAATCCTTGTCTTCAAGATGGTTGAATATCGGATAGCATCTGTCGAAAAACATCTTGAGAGTTCCGGTCATTGAGTAATAGTAGACTGGTGTTGCATATACTATTACATCAGCTTTTAGCATGTCATCAAGGATTTCTTCGATTCCATCATCCTGGAAACATTTCATTTCAGGAGTTTTGCACTTGTAGCATGCCTTACATGAGTCAAAGTCAATGTCTTCGAGGAAATATTTTTTTGCATCGTTTCCAGCTTCGATTGCTCCTTTAACAAATTCATCACATAATGTGTCTGAGTTTCCGCCTGCTCTTGGTGAAGAGCTTATTACAACTACCTTTTTAGACATCTATTCACCTTCAATCCATTCTTTTGCTTTTGAAACGTTACCCATGAAACGCATTCCTTTTTTAAAGTCAAGTTCCGGATATGCGCTTGCAAGGTCACTTACGCATTTGTCTATTCCTGAGCCTCCGGAGGTACAGAATGCCTTAATGGTTTTTCCAGTTAAATCAACGCTTTCAATGAAAGTGTTGATGATTGTTGGTGCAGTATACCACCATACAGGAAAACCAATTACAACAGTATCGTACTTGCTTACATCACAGACGCCTTTAATCGGTGGTCTGAATGATTTGTCGTTCATCTCTATTGTTGATCTTGAGTTTTTGTCTGTCCAGTCCAAATCGGCCGGAGTATAGATTGTTTCCGGTTCGATTTCAAATATGTCATAACCGTTTTCGGATGCTATTGCCTCAGCGACCCCTTTGGTTATGCCGCTTGCAGAAAAATATGTAACTAAAACATTGCTCATTTTATCACCTAATTAAAGGTAGTTGTTAGTGATATATAATTGTTTACTTTCGCAACAATTAGTTTGTAATTACAACATCAACTGCAGGCTGCAGATGCTCATTTGGAATTTCGTTTTGAACATTGACTTCATATTTCCTTCGGTCAATGAAATGAGTTAATCTGATTTCAGTCTTAATTAACTCACGAGTAACTTCAACATGAACCTTAAAATCAGGTTCAAGCAATTGTTTTCTGTGAACATGAAATATTTTAGAGGCACCGATTATCTCCAAAGCAACTGGCATACCATTTTCATCAAAATCCAAAAATATTCCCTCATCCACCATGACGCTTCTTTTGAACTTGAAATCCCCATCACAGGAAAAGTCAACCAAGTCAAAAGCCAAATCGTAAGTATAGCGAAACTTCATTTTAACCACCACAAACAGCACTGATTAAAATCAGTGATTTCAGGTTGAATATGGAGACAACCACGCTGATATCCTCACCACCAGAAGATTTGAAGGTCAATGTGAAATAGTCAGAGGTGTGTGAAATCTTTTTTATATCACAAGGTTCATCTTCAAGCAGTTTTCTTTCAAGCATGTCTATGTCGATTAGCCTATGAGCTAATTTTTCAAGACAGTGTTCAGTGTAGGTGATATCCCACAAATCACCGCCAATTTTGTGCAAAACGTTTTTTAAATTATCAATAGAATAACTCATATTTTCACCTTTAAAGATAAAATAATATCTGAAATTATGATTAAATAAAACTAACTAATTTAAAAAGTAAATATTGTATTATCCATAGATTATTTTATAATCAAAACAATTTAAGAGGATTAAATCAATATTGATTTTTTTTCATTTCAAAAAACATTATAAGCAACGAAAACAAAATATATAACATTAATATATTAGTGAGTAACAAATTATGTCAAAACCAGTCGTTGCAATAACAAGACCGAAAGATAGGGCTAAAAAGGCTTGTGAAATTGTGGAAAAATTGGGCGGCAGTGCAGTGCTTGCACCAACCCTCGATTTGAAACCCGTTAACACTGACTCTTTAAAAGAATTAGTTGCCAGAAAAGATGAGCTTGATTGGATTATATTTACTTCTCCAACAACCATCGTTTCACTAAACAGGTTTTATCCCGAATTCATAAAAACCCTTGACTGCAAACTGGCCGTCATCGGAAACAAAACCGGAAAATTGGCTGAAAAAAATGGGCTTAAAGTTGACTTGATGCCTGAAGACTTTACGGCCGAAGGCCTTATTGAAGAGTTTGAAAAGCAAAAAATCACCGGCAAAACCATTGGAATTCCAAGAACAGCATCTGCAAGAGCTGTCCTGCCGGAAGGCTTAAAGGAACTTGGAAATGAAGTAATATTGGCTGAAGCATACAAGTCACTATTTCCAATGGATGAAAAGGCAGTTAGAAACCTAATCGAAAAGATCAATGCAAAAGAAATTGATGCAATTACTTTTACAAGCCCTTTAACAGTTAAAAACTTCTTTAAAATAGCCGAAAAGGACCTCGCAGAACTGATAAATGAAAACCTTCTGACCGTCTGCATCGGTCCGATTACTGCAAAGGCTTTAGATGAACATAACGTTACCTACATTTACCCTGACACTTACACAGTTCCAGACATGATGGAATTATTATTCAAGACATGGAGAGAAGATAATGAGTGAAAAAATAAGTATTATTTTACCAATTTTCAATGTTGGAGACCACCTCAGAGGCGGAATCGACTCTCTTGTAAATCAAACCATTGGACAAGACAAATTGGAAATCATCATGGTCAATGACTGCTCAACTGACGGATCAGATAAAATCATTGACGAATACGCTGAAAAATACGATTGCTGCATAGCAATCCATCATGAAAAAAACAGTGGAGCAGCATACACACCCCGCAACACCGGTTTAAGTCACTGCAGCGGAGACTACATAATGTTTCTGGACCCAGATGACAGATTCACACCAGACGCATGCGAAATACTATATAATGCTGCAAAAGAGCATGACGCTGAAATGGCATTTGGAAGATTTAGAAGAATATTCGAATACGGCGGAAAAGTTCAAAAGTCATACTCACCATACATGGATGACCTGTCAAAGAACTATCCTGACGAAGTATTTGAAACAGCAAACTTTTTGGACGTTCCGGATTTCCTGTGGGACAATTTCATTGAAGGATTTCTATATGGAAAAACCATTGAAAAGACCTATCCAAGAGACAAGCCATTAGATGTAATTCATGTGGACAACATCGAAGAGGAACCTGATTTACTGAAAATGCCACCTTCAGTGTGGAGTAAAATCTACAAAAGGGAACTGATTATGGACAACAACATTCGTTTCCAGCCATACATATCAGGAGACGACCTTGCATTTACCCTGGAAGCATTCCTGAACGCCAAAGGAATCGTCCTATTGAACAATTTCATGTGTTATGACTATTACATAAGAGATTTACCTGAAGACAAATCCATTACAAACAATGTCAACGTAAGACTGTTGGATGAACTGATGGAGTCATACATTTACTGCAGAAAGAAAACTGAAGGTTTTTCAAAGGATGTTAAAAACGTGAGCGTAAACCCTCACTTATTATACTGGACAAATACCTGGAAAAACTCTCCATTTACAAAAGATGAAAACAAACTGCTGTTAAGCAAAGTGAATAAACTCAAAAAGATTCATCACACTGATTTGAAAACCAAAATGTTACTAACATCAATTTCAACAGCACTTGAATCTAAAATTCAAATTCAAAAGGAGTAGACTTAATGACTGATTACAAATACGTGATTGTTGGGGCTGGACTGTCCGGTCTTACAATAGCTGAAAGAATAGCAACAGAACTAGATGAAGAAGTATTGATTATTGAAAAGAGAAACCACATCGGCGGAAACGTTTATGATTTCTACCAGGACGGCCTTTTAATTCAAAAATACGGACCTCACATCTATCACACAAACGATAAAAAGGTTCACGATTACCTCTCACAGTTTACAGAATGGACAGACTACGTGCATAAAGTCCTAAGCTGCGTTGACGGAAAGCTTGTCCCTATGCCAATCTGTATTGATACCTTAAATGCACTTTATGATTTGGATCTCAATGAAGAGTCCATGCATAAGTGGATTGACGAGCACAAAGAAGACATCGATGAGATAAAATCATCAGAGGATGTCGTTTTAAAGAATGCCGGTCGTGACATCTACAACAAGCTATTTAAAAACTACACAGAAAAGCAATGGGGAACCTCAGCTGCCAATTTAAGCCCATCAGTAATATCAAGGATTCCTTTCCGTTTCAATCATGACGACAGATACTTTGAAGACACATATCAGGGAATGCCAAAGGAAGGATTTACCAAAATGTGTGAAAACATGATTAAATCCGATAAAATTCATGTTGGGCTTAAATCAGATTACAAGGACTATATAGATAAAATCAATTACGAAAAACTGATTTATACCGGCCCAATCGATTACTTTTATGATTACAAGTATGGAGAACTGTTATACAGATGCCTTAA
>JAFUCN010000069.1 GCA_017459665.1 Methanobrevibacter sp.
ATTTGGTCCGATAAATTCCCATATAAACTGTGTTTCTCTTTTAGAAATTTCTTTGAATTTTTTGATTCCTTTTGAATCTGATAAGCGTCCTTTGATTTCTACAAATTTATTATCTTCGGGAATATAAAAATCTGGAATATAATATGAACCGTCAGAGCATTGAAAATGATGTTGTTCAAATTCATATTGTTTATTTTCAAATTGTAAAATTCTTGCATAATTTGCTTCAAAGGTCGATCTTACATAATGTCCTAAATCTTTTCGTATTCCACCAACACCAGAGTTGTGTCCTCTCCACCGTCCTTCGGAAATTGCTTTTACAATAGCTTTTCTAAGATGTTTTTTATTTTCTTCATTCCACGTAGGTCTGGTATATTTATGTTGACATTTCTCTGAGCAATATTTTCGTTGAGAGTTAATGTTGACATCCATTTGTTTTCCGCATGGACAAATAATAATTTTTCTAGAGAATTTTTGTGGGTATTTCTTTTTAAGTGTCTTAAGACGTTTTTGATTATGTTTAATTCTGTCTTCTTTTGAAACTGTGTGTGGTCGAATTTTCCATCCTTGTCTTGCTCTGCAAGAATTACAGATTCCTTGAGAATGAGAAACTTGAAAGATTTCTTTTCCGCATAGTTTGCAATTTTTTAGTACTTTCATATTTACTATTATATCATTATATGATATAATTATTCTAAATAATGATGAGTCTTTATGAAAATGAATTCACTAGCAACCATCAAGGAAGGAGGTAAATGAAAAATGAGTTTAGAACATATGTTCCTTTGCACTTGCATACAGAAAGCTCATTACTTTAACTTGATGGGCTAGGCAATATCAAAGACTATATTAAGAAAGCAAAAGAATATGAAATGCCAGGAATCTCATTGACAGACCACGGTAGAATTGCTTTAACAAATGATTTTTATAGAGCTTGTAAAGAAAATGGTATCAATCCAATTATTGGATGTGAGTTTTATGTTTCAAAAGGTAAATATGATGATAAATCTCCAGAAAATAAGTCAAGATGGCATATCACTGTACTTGCAAAAAATAATCAAGGTGTGAAGAATCTTTATCATTTAACTTATCTAATGAATAAGTATGGGTTTTATTACAAGCCTAGAATTGATGATGAATTACTTTTTAAGTATAAAGAGGGTTTGATAGTTTTAAGTGGATGTGCTGGTTCAGAAATCAACTCACATTTAAGAAGAGATGAAGGTTATGAGTATGATTTTGACAAAGCAGTTGAAGTAGCAAAAAGATTCAAGGAAGAATTTGGAGATGATTATTATCTAGAACTTCAAGACCATATTTTACGAAGTACAGGAAAGATGTGGACAATTCAAGAATCTCTTAACAAAGATTTAACAAAAATCTCAAAGATGCTTGGAATTAAAAGAGTTCTTTCAGCTGATTGTCATTATGTAAACCCTGAAGATGAGGAAGCACATGAAGTTTTGCTTTGTATTGGAACTGGTAAGTTTTTATCAGATACAGATAGAATGAGCTTAAAAGAATTTGACTTAAGTTTGAAAAGTCCTAAAGATCTATATGAACGTTGGAAAGATGACATAGAAGTATTAGAAAATACTTTAGAGATTAACAATAAGGTTCATATCGAATTCAACCTAGATGAACAAGCAATGCCTGAATTCAAGGTTCCAATGGGAATGAGTATGATTCAATATCTTAAATATCTTTCTTATAATGGATTAGTAAAGAGATTAGTTGGAGATTTTGGAGAACTTTCAGTTGCTGAATGTATAGAAAAACTTCTTCCATTAAATAAGACTTTTCATGGACAAAACTTTACAGGTAAAGATATTATTGAAAGACTAGAAATGGAGTTGTCAATTGTTAATAAAATCAAAGTTCCGGGTTATTTTCTAATAGTTCAAGAATACATTAACTGGGCAAAATCTCATGGAATTCGTGTAGGATGCGGAAGAGGAAGTTCGTTAGCTAGTTTAATGTGTTATGCAACACGAATTACAGAAGTCAATCCTTTAGGAATTAAAGGGTTTATGTTTGAAAGATTTCTTAATCCTGATAGAATTAGTCTTCCAGATGTAGATACAGATTTTGAAGCACGATACAGAGAGAAAGTCATTCAACATTTTAGAGATATTTATGGTGATGACCATGTCATTGGTATTGGAGTTCAGACAACTTTACGTAGCAAAAATGCAGTAAGAGATGTAGCAAGAGTTTTAGAATTTCCGTTTCAAGATAGTTTAGAATTAACAAAACTTTTACCAGCAGCAGAACATACAGGAGCACCTAAGTTGCATGAATACATAATGTCTGATGAGGAACTTCAAAAACTTTATGATGACCCAGAAAAGAAATGTGAAACTCCTGAATTCAGGGAACGATATTTGAATGACCCAAAAGTTAAGAAAATAGTTGATATCGCAATTAAACTAGAAGGGAAACAACGAAATCATGGTTTACATGCATGTGGAACTGTAATTAGTCCCGAACCGATTTGGGAATACTTTCCTACAGAAATTTCAAATGATGTTATGGCAAGTGCATGTCCAATGCATGATATAGAAGAAGGTGGAGTAAACGAAAAAGGTGGACTTCTAAAAATTGATGTCTTAGGACTATCGACATTAGACCTTATAAGTGATACTTTAAAGTTGATTAAGAAAACAAAAGGAATTGAAGTAGACATAGATAATGTTAATCTAGAAGATGAAGAAACTCTTAAGAATTATCGTGAAGGAAAGCTCAATGATACATTTACATTTTCTAGTGCTGGAATGATTCATACATTAAAAGGGTTGAAAGTAGATAAGTTTTCAGATTTAGTATTAGTGAATGCAATGTTCAGACCTGGAGCAATGGACTATATTGGAGATGCAATTGCAGTAAAGAATGGTGAAAAACAACCTAGGTATTGGTTTGGACAAGAAGAACTTTTAAAAGAGACTTATGGCATTATTGCATATCAGGAACAAGGAATGGAAATTGCAAAGTTCATGGGTTTTACAGGTGGTGAAACTGACAATATGCGTAAAGCTTTAGCAAAGAAAAATAAAGGTTTTCTTGATATGATTTTTCCAACATTTAAAGAGAAAGCTCTATCTAAAGGGTTTACTGAAAAAGAAGTCGATGAATATTGGGAATCTTTAATTGGTTTTAGTCGTTATTCTTTTAATAAGGCACATGCATATGCTTATGCAGTTGTTGGTTATCAGACAGGCTATCTAAAAACTCACTATCCTGTTGAGTATTATGCAGCTTATTTGAATCATGTATCAGGCGATAAAGAAAAGCTTGGTGAAGCAATTAAGAATGCAAAGAAAACGGGATTAACAATTACACAACCTGATGTTTTAGTATCGGAAACAGGCTTTACTGCAGATAGTGAAGGACGAATTGTTTATGGTTTGAATGCAATTAAAGGATTTGGTAAGGTTGGTGAAGTTATTATAGAAAATAGAAAAAATCGAAGAATTGAAACATTAAGAGATTTCTTTGATGTTTTTGCAACTTTAGTTCCTAGAAAAAAGCTCGAAATCTTAGCAGAAGCAGGAGCATTTGATAATCTTTGTAAGAAAGATAAATTGTTTGAAGGAAGTGAAGGAAGAGAAAGAGCTGTTTTACTTTATAATTTTGATTTGATTTATAACACTTACAATCCTAAAAAGAAAAAGAAAGCTAAGAAAACTCCTGGACAAATATCAATGTTTGATGATACGCAATTTTTAGAAAAAGTTGAATTGCAACTTAATATTCCTAAACATGATGACGTTATTATTTTAGAAGGACAAGAAGAGTTGTGGTATCGATATTGTAGAAAGATACTTTTACAAGAATCTGAATTATTGGGAAACTTTGTAAGCGAAAATCCTTTAGACCATTTTGCTGGTGAGGATGATTTACAATGGCAACAAACATTAGATGCGGAAGAAGACAAATTAGACGAGCTTAGAAAATTAGCAAAAACGCCTTATGAATTGGGCAAAATAAAAAATAGACTTACATTTAAACGAAAAGGAATCATTATAAAAGTTCGAACTATCAAGACAAAAACCGGTAAGAAAATGTGTTTTTGTTCAGTTAATTCAGGCGTAGAAACTTATGATATGGTTGTATTTCCAACTCAATATGAGATATTCAAAGATAAGATTAAACCTATGACAGTTTTCGTTGGAGATGTTCATATCAATCGTGATTATGACAAAAATCGAACTGAAGAAGATGAAAAACATTATTCATTTATTTTAGAAAATGGTTCATTTTACGATTTCTAAATTAGTATTTACTTTTCCTCATTTTAGTTTATAATATAAATTATAAAGGAGGTAAAATGAAAATTAAGGTTCAAAAAAAGATAATACCAACAAAAGCAATTATCAATATCAATCGAAGACCAAGAATCTCAAATAAGATGGGAGCATAATATGACAAAATATAGAATCGTTAAACGATCATACTTCTGGAAGCCTTATTCAATTCAAATCTCAGAAAATAAGAAAAGATATGAAGATTTTACAAGAAGTTTTACTGAAAATGGAATTAGAAAGAAATGGTATGAAATGTTCAGTACCTCATATGATGACCTCATTAAGGAGATAGAATGAAGATTGAAATCTTAAGGGGAATGTCTTATTCTGGAAAATCTACCTATGCAAAACAAAAAGAACAATGTTCTGGTTGGTTTATTGTTAGCAGAGATGAAATTAGAAAACAATTATTAGGAGAAGAAAAACTTAATGAATACTTTCAGACTTCTGGAGATTGGTGTTTAGAAGAAGAAGTCACGAAGAAAGAACAACAACTTTTAGCTAAGCTAATTTGTAAGAAGAAAAACATTATTATAGATAATACGAATCTTAAAAAGAAGTATGTGCAAGAATACGTCAATATTTTCTATGACCTTTACGTAGAATGTACTGATGTTAGTTTAGTTGATTTCCCAATTAGTTTAGAAGAAGCAAAAGAACGTTCAAAGACCAGATATAAGAAAATCAATGATGAGATTATAGAAAAGCAGTTTGAGCAATTCAAATCTTTAGATTGGGATTTGTCTAATTTTAGAATGAGAGGAGTTAAAGATAAGGATTATTGGGTGTCTACTAGAGATAGGAAAAAATGGCACTTTACTTCTTTTGATATAGAACCTTATCGTCCTAAACAAGGAAGTTTTCCTGCAATTATAGTTGACATAGATGGAACTTTAGCACATAGAAAAGTAGTTGACAATAAGCTAAGAAGTTTTTATGATTATGAGAAAGCTTTAACAGATTATGTTGACCCATCAATTAAGTGGCTTTTAGAAAATATTCAAGACAAATGCCAAATTATTATCGTTTCTGGAAGAATGGATTCATCTTTTATGAGTCTTGTAAAATGGTTAGAAGATAACGTTGAAGTCTCAGATTTTTTAATTTACATGAGAAAAGACCAAGATAGGCGCTCAGATGACATTGTAAAATATGAAATCTTTAATGAACACATTCGAGATGTATATGCAATCAAATTTGTAATAGATGATAGAGACAGAGTCTGTGCAATGTGGCAAGAATTAGGATTAAAAGTTTTCAATGTAGGAGATTTGAATGAACATTTTTGACTTAGAAAAACTTGAAAAAGAAGTTGAAGGAAAGTGGGTGACTAAAACAAAGCATCCAACTCTTCCTCTTTATAACTATTGTTATTCAAGAAACACTGAATATAGTGAACATTGGAATGAAATTACACTTAGAACAAGAGGACTTATCTTAGATAAAACTGGAAGAGCAGTTTTCTGGTGTCCTAAAAAGTTTTTTAACAAAGACCAGAATGAGATAGCAAAAGAAGTTTATAATCGTCTTCTTAATTGTCATAAAACTTATGAAAAACTTGATGGTTCAGCAATTTGGGTTGTTAATGACGAACAATATGGATTGGTTGTAAGTTCAAAATCGAGTTTTTCTTCTGACCAAGTTAAATGGGCAATGAAAATTATTGCTAAACGATACTTACCTGCTGATATATTCTTCAAAAAAGGAATTTGTTATGCTTTTGAACTTATTTGGCCTGAAAATCGAATCGTTGTAGATTATGGTGATGAAGAAAAATTAGTATTATGGGGAATGGCAACACAAGATGGACAAATTTTAGAATTAAAAAATTCTGACGTTGACATCTCTTGGTTTGAAACTCCACATCAAATTGTTGATATCGAAAATTATTTAGCTAAATCCAATATTGAAGGAGTTGTTTTGAAGGGAGAAGGAGAAGATAGGATTAAGTTAAAATCTGAAGAATATCTTAAGCTCCATCGTTTAAGAACTGAATGCACAAAGAAGAGAGTTTTAGAACTTCTAGAAAATAATCAGCGAGTAGAAGACTTTGATTTTCCTGATGAGTTCATGAAACAAATGAAAGCATGGCAAGATGAAATTCTTGCTCAATATAATAAGTACTATTACCAAGCACAAACTTATTTGGAGGTCTTTAAAGATTTTTCAGATAAAGATTTTGCTTCACAAGTAGGTTTTGCTGTTCCAAAGTTTTATGGTAGTCTTGTATTTGCTATGAGAAAAAATAAATCTGTAGATTCTCTAATTTATCGTCATATTAAGAGTTCTCTTGATTAAAAAGTATTTACTTTTTTCTAAAAGAGTATTATAATTAGATTATAACAAGGAGAACCAATGACAAAGCAAAAAGAAAACTTTTATGAAACACGAGAAAAGGTGAAAAAACTTTTTGATAAGTTTGGTACAGATGTATTTACATCTCGTGAAGCTGGAGAAGCATTAGGAATTGATATGACAAATTCTTCAAGCGATGCTTATAAAAAGTTTATGGCTGACTTTCAACGCCTTAAGACAATGATGGCTGTTGTTTCAGTCGATACAAGAATTAGTCCAGATACACGAAGAGTTACTGATTATTATTTGATAGTTGATAAAGATTTGGGTTCATATAATCGTCGATTCTCTCCAGAAGAAAAGAAACGACGACAAATTAAAGCTCAAGAAATCAAAGACAACTATATTAAGAATATCAAAATGAATCATCGATTTATTGCTCCCACTCAACAAGAAATGGAAGAATTTCATGAGAAATTTGTTGAAAAAGCATTTGAAGAACAACCTATTGCAGAATTACATGAAGAAGCTCCAGTCCAAGAACAACAATCAGATGATTCAAAATTCACAGTTTGCTTAACAATTCAAGAAATTCTTGGAGAAAGAAAGATTGATTTTGAACAGCACAATCTTACATTAAGTGAAGTTAAAGAAAGATTGATTCAATTAAAGGAGATGATTTAATGGAAGACATTCAAAAAGAAGCACTTAAACTTCAAGAAAAAGAATTTGAAGTCCTTAAACTAGAAGATGAAGTTAACACTCTTCTTAAGGGAATGAAAGTTTATGAAGCTTATATGCAAGCGAGAGAGGAACTTGATTCATTCAAAAAAGAATTTAATGCAGCTGCTCTTAAATATCTAAAACGTAATAATCTTAAGACTTCTGAAGGACCAGCTGGAAAAATTACAGTTGTCACACGAAATACTTACAAAATAAATGATGAATCAAAACTTAGAGGTAAATATAGAGATATTCCTAATTTGGAAAAGAAATTAAAGGAGTTGAAAGATGAGGTAAAGAAAGAATTTGAATTGTTTAATGAAGAAGTTCCAGGATTTGAGAAAAGGGTGAGTGAGTATGTTCTCATTACACCAAAGAAACCGGAATCAAATTAGAATTAACTAAAGGAGGTATAAATGTCAAAAGATGAAAAAGAGAATCAAAGCATTCCAGTATTTAAGCGATTTGCTATGTTGCAAAGAGCTTGTAAAACAGTAGGCTACAACGATAAAGCAAAAGTTGGAAAGTTTAGTTATGATTTCGTAACACTAGGGAAATTAAGAGTTGAGATTCTTGACCCTTTGTTTGAAAAATATGGGTTTTTCTTTACTCAATTGCCAGAAGTAATCGAAGGGCAAAACTGTTTACGAACTGTAATCTTTGATTTAGAAACTGGTGAACCTTATCTTCAATCTTGCATTAAATTGACTCCCAGAACTGATAATAATCCTCAAGATACAGGTTCTTCTTTAACTTATTCACGGCGTTATTCACTATTTTGTATACTCGGAATTGTAGCTGATAAAGATGATGATGCAAATCTAGATGATAGAACAATCGAAGAAAGAATCAAAGATGCTAAAAACATCGTTGAACTTAATAAACTTTTTCAATCCTTAAGAGATGAAGAAAAGAATGAATACAAAACAAAATTCACAGAAAGGAAGAATGAATTGAAGGAAGCTCAAGAAAAAAATAAACTTGACATTCTTGAAAATTCAAAAATTGAATAATGATTACTAGAAGGAAAGTCACAATCAGTTTAAGAGAAAATCTATATGATGCTTTAAAGTCTCGCAACATTAGAATATCTACACTTGTTAATGATTTAGTAGAAAGATTTCTAGATGAAGAGACAAAAACTTAGTAAAGCGCTAAGAAAACATCAAAAAACCAAACATTTTATTAAATCTCAGTTAATTAACAAAAACGGAGCAGTTTGTGCAATCTGTGGACAGCCAATTAAAGATATGAAAGATTGCACAATCGATCATATTAGGCCAATTTCTAAGGGTGGGCTAACTATCATAGAAAATTGTCAACTATCTCATAAGAAATGCAATCAAGCAAAGGGGTCTTATTGGGATGATAAGGAATACGAAGAAGAATTAAATAGATAAAAAGTATTTACTTTTTTGATGTTTTGTATTATAATATAATTATGGAAAAGAATACAACTATAGATATAAACTCATTAAAGTTGCAACTTAGCTTAGAAGAAATAAAATCTAAAAAGCAAATGAATACTTTAATCTTTATTGCATCAACAATATTCATGCTGTTTTTGTTAACAATAACTACATATTTAGTTTGTTTTAACATCCAATCAAAATCATGGTTATTTGCTATAATTGATGCAATTTTGATTATTATTGACATCTTTATATTTAGACACTATATTTTAACTTATAAACGCAATAAATCACGATTAACAACAAAAACTTCTTTAGTAAAAGAACTTTATTCTGGAAAATACGACAAAGAATTATCAGAAATTGCAAAGAAAGAAGATGATTTACATTTACTTGAACTACAACTTTCTTCTAAGGTTGTACAAAACTATAAGGAGGACAAATAATGAAAATCTATGTATTAACTCATGATAACAAACTTGATTCAGTTTGTTTCAAAACAGTAGAAGAAGCAATTTCATATTTAGAAAATCGAATTCCAAAAACAGCTTTTCGAGAACCAGAAAATTGGACATGGAATTATATTACAGATTCTCTTCATACTTGGAAATTATTTGAATTGGACTTGGCAAAATGAAATACGAATACTATGGCTCAATTTTAGAACAGGTTGAATTAGCAAAAGGGACAAAAGAAAAGACCAGAATCTTAAAAGAGAACCTAGATTCAACTTTAGAAAAAATTCTTAAGCATTTATATGACCCACAATTCGTAACAGGAATTAGTAAAACGTCTTTCTTCAAAAGTAAAGAACATGGAATAGGTGTTTTACTTGGATATGATGTCGAAGAATTTATCGATTATCTTCATCAAAATAATTCGGGAAAAGATTCAACAGTTCAACTTTGTAGAGAGATTTATCTAAGAGAAGAATCAGAACAAGGAAAGAAATTGATTTATTGGCTTGCAACAAAAGATATCAATATCGGTATTAGTAGAGGAACAGTTGAAAAGCTTGTTGAGATTCCAAAATTTGAAATTATGCTAGGAATTAGACCTGAATTAGATGAAATTGATTGGTGTCGACAATTTATTTTAACTGAGAAACTTGATGGAGTTAATTTAACTTGCTTTAAACGAAGAGATTCAATTACTTTCTTTACAAGGCAGGGGAAACTTGTAGAAGGATTAAACGATCTTGAACAAGAATATACAGACCTCCCAGATGGAGTTTACTTTGGAGAAGCAATTTATGATGGACCTTCAAAAGATCGTAAAGAGCTTTATCGCCTAAGTACAGGTGAAATCTCACAAAAGAAAGATTACAAGCAAATTATACATAATGTTTTTGATTATGTCACTCTTGAAGAATGGGACAACAAACAATTTATCAGTACATATGGAAAGACGTTCTTTAAGATTGAGAAAGAGCTTGAAAGAGTTAACAATCCTCATATTAAAATGATACCTTTTGTTTATATGGGAAATTCTCGAGAAAAAGCTCTAAGATATCTAGAAGAAGAAAAACAAAAAGGTGGAGAAGGATTAGTTCTTCGTTATGTAAGTTCAGTTTATCAACAAGAACGATCAAAGGATTTTGTAAAACTGAAACCTCGAATAACATTAGATTTGAGAGTAATTAGATTAACTCCTCATTCAAAACACAAAAATGAGATAGGAGCAGCAGTTGTTTTGTATAAAGGAAATGAAGTGAAAGTTGGAACAGGCTTTTCAAAAGAAGAACGAGAAAGATTCTTTAAGCATCCGGAGTTGATAGTTAATAAGATTATAGAAGTAGAAGTTCTAGAAGAATCTCAGAATAAATCTGGAAGTTATTCTTTGAGACATCCGGCGTTTAACAGAATTAGAGATGATAAGGAAGAACCAAGTTATGACTAGATGGTACAATAGAAAAAAAGGACAAAAATGATTACAGAATCACAAGTTAAGAAATACATGAATGCTAAATCAAATGGCGGTGGAAATCCATATCATGATGAACTAGGACGTTTTACATCTGGTCCTTCTACTGCATTTGGAAGATTTGCTTCTACAAAAGCATATACACCTAAAGCTGCAAAACAAAGGCTCGGAATTGAAGGAGATACTAATTTATCTAATGAGAATTTAACTGCTGCGGCTCAATGTTATGATGCTGCTGAAAACATCTTTCAAAGATGTGGAAAAAGCGCATCAAAAAGCTCTTTTGATGAAATAAAGAAACTTGCAAATGATATTTCTGTTATGGGTGCTCAAGCGCAGTACGCAATTACCAATATAGCAAGAAGTAAAAGTTCTCAAGATGCAAAGAAAAGTATGGCTACTCTTTTATCAATTGCAGAACGTTCTGGTTTTTATGGACAAAGAATTTTATTGCAAGAATGGAAGACTGGTGGTGATGAGGCTTCGACAAATGCAAAGTATGCAATTGCACCATTAAAAAGTATTTATCAGACTATGAAATACATAAACAATGAAAGAGGTTAATATGTTTACAGAGTTTGAAATAAAAACAGCGATTAACAAGATTTACAATGGTGGTCCAGGTTCTGGGAATCCTGCACCAGGTCAAGGCAGAGGTAAAGGTAAGCCTACTGGAGGTGGAGGTAGTTCAAAACCAAGAAGCGAAGCAGCAAAACTTTCTGATTGGGAACGATCGAAAGAAGGAAAAAAGCATGAAGAACTTTTGAGAAAGAATCCGAAATCTTTAAGCCGAGAAGAAAGAAAAGAAGCACGAGAACTTGATAGAAAATGGAAATCTCTTGTAAGAAAAGATTTAGCAGAAACATATCGAAAACATGCAGATGAAGGAAATTTCCCGAAAGAGTTTTATGATTTAGTTGATGCACTTGAAGATAATGACCATGAAAAAGTGAAAGAACTTTCAACACAGATTTTAACATCTGGTTCTCCGAGTATGGGAAGCATAGCAAGCGGAAAAGATGGGTTTAAGTACACTCGCAAAAAATTCGGTGAAGAAGTTAGAAAATTAACGAAAGAGGTTAAACAAACTGACAAAATGTATAACCCAGATAAGGATAGTATTTAAGATGCTAACAGAATCAGAAGTCAAAAAGACAATCAACAAAATCTTAAATGGCGGACCAGGCTCTGGCAATCATGCTCCGGGACAAGGTAGAGGTGTTGGTAAGCCGGGTGCAGGAGCCGGAGGCTCATCAAAAGCAAGAGTTAGTGGCAACGGAACTGGTAATGTTTCTAAAGAAGAAACAGATAAGCGAGAAAAATTGCTATTAAGAGCAACCGGAAAACAACATACAACCGGCAGTAGAGAAATGGCTGAACGGTGGGACCCAGTAGAAATTTCTGAATATATGTATGAAACAGAAAGGATTTATGAAGAATCGAATCCTAAAAGATGGGCTACAAGTGGAGACTTAAACTTGTCAGAAGCATTGGAAATTGATCGTAGTAAGTCGACAGATGAATGGCCATATTTTAGAAGTGATTATTGGAAGGAAAATCTAGAACTTGCTAAAGAACAAAAACGAGGAGTTGAAATTTCTAAAGCCAAAGCCGAGAGAGAAGAACATATCAAGCAGATTGATAAAATTATTGGTAGTGAAAAAATCTCTGAAGGTAGAACTAAAGCTGAAGACGACAAGAATTATAAGAAACTCGAAAAAGATGTTAGAGAGATTAAGAAAATTCTAACTAAAGAGAAAAGTCGTGAAAACTTTGGGCAAGATGAAATTAGAAAACTCAAAGATAAGTATTCAGATTATATGAGTGGAAACTGGTCTACAGTTGAGAGATTTAAGACTTTGATTCGCGATTTTGAAGATTGGGCAGATAATTATCAAAATTATTAACTAAGAATAAGTTTGTATTGACATATAAGATATAATTACTATAGCGGTGTTCTACGGAACTTAATTAGCACGAGATTAGAAAAGCTAGCCGCTAATTTTTAATGTCAAAAAGCTCAAATGTGGTTTAATAGATAATGAAATGGACACAAACACAGCAATAATAACGATATTAGTAGCGGTAGTTGGAGGTCTTGGAGGCTTAAGTTCTCTTATTAAGACAATCTTGGATTATCGATCTCAAAAACGTAAAGATACTGAAGAATCAAAACTTAAGTCGCTGACAACTCAAATTGAATCTTTGCAAGAAGAACAAAAATTTGATGCTCTAAATCAAAGTAAAACTCTTCTACTCCTATTGATTAACTTCTATCCTAATGACCATCAATCCATTCTCAAAGAAGCAGAAAATTATCGCTTCATTTTACATGGAAACACATGGATGATTGATTTATTAAAAAAATGGGCAGATAAAGAAGAAGTTAATATCGATTACATACTAAACTATCATATAAACGAAGGAGAAAAGAATGTCAATATTCACAGATAAAGAATTCTGGAAAGATGCAGCAGAACGTTCAATTAAGACTTTTGCTCAAGTAATTCTTTCTTACATCGGAGTAACAGGCGTAGCATTCGGAGATATAGACTGGCCAGTTGCTTTCTCAGTTGCAGGTGTTTCTGTCATAGCAAGCTTGCTAACGAGTATAGTAAGCTACAAAATAGGCGATGAAGGAACAGCAAGCCTAGTAAAGAAGGAACAATAAATGAGTTGCGATAATAATCAACTAACAATAGCAATGAGAAGGGGAGACTATAAGAAACTTAGTTTTCTACGTCACTCTTATTCAGGAATTGTCATTCAAAGTGAGCCACAAGATATTTTCTTTACTGTTAAAACTTCTAATTTAGTAGAAGACTTTATCTTTCAGAAAAAACTATCAAATAATACAATAACATTTGATAACCAAACATGTCTCTACACATTTGAAATACTTCCAGAAGATACTAACAACTTAACTTATGGAGATTATAAATTCGATGTAGAAGTATTAGTAAGTGATAATAAGAAAAAGACTATATGTTATGGAACGTTGAAAATACGTCCTGAAATCACGTGGGAGGTAAATGAAAAGTAAATACTTTTTTGAGGAACAACTATGAGCACACCAATTTATCTAAACAATCAAAGCACGAATCCATACTTCTTAGAAGATGCAGAAGCTCTTCCGGTATTCGGAGAATCATTGGCTTCAGTAGCTTCTGTGACATCTGTAAATGGTAGAAAAGGTGATGTGATTCTGAAAACGAATGACATCGAGAATAATTCAGGCTACATTACAAAAGAAGTAGAAGATTTAACAAATTACACAAGAACCGATGAACTTCCAACGAAACTTAGTCAGTTTGAGAATGATGAAGAGTTCCAGACGGCGGAACAAGTTGCCACTTCCATCGGAGAACACAATGAAAGCAATGAAGCGCACTTAGATATTCGAGAAGATATCAGCGGACTAGACGATAGGTTAACTACCGCTGAGGGAGACATCGATTCTCTAGAGACCACTATAAGTTCTCAGGGAGAGCGTCTTACTATTGCTGAAGGGCAAATTTCTACGCTCGAGGGAACAGTAAATTCTCAAGGAACAAGATTAACAGCTGCTGAGGGAGCAATTAGTTCTCAAGGACAAAGATTAACGACTGCAGAAGGCGATATTGATACAATCGAGGGAAAGATTCCAAATGCAGCAACATCAAGCAACCAATTAGCTGATAAAGCTTTTGTTAATAGTTCGGTTGCTACGAATACAGCATACTTTGTAGGGACTTTTAATACGATAGAAGAATTAGAAGCGGTAGAAAATCCTTCCAATAATGATTATGGCTTTGTTATAGCCACTGATTCGGCGGGAAATACTGTCTACAACAGATACAAGTTCAACAGCGATACAAATACGTGGGTTTTTGAGTATGCTCTCAATAATTCGTCCTTCACTGCTGCACAATGGGCAGCAATCCAGTCTGGGATTACGAGTGATGGGGTGAATAAACTTGAAGCACTTGCCCTTATCGAGAGTATTGGCGAAGGGCTGAATCTCGATGCGAATGGCGGATTATCGTTTGATAAGAATTTGATGGGTAGGGCTAGGGTATTAACCTCTGCTGATTATAACTATCCAGTCAATAACCCAACAATGGTTGTGCTGAGTATGCTTGAGCCAGGGTTATACCAATTTGGAGAAGATAATTTGCATTGGTATCCATATCAACGGGATAATTCTTATTGGGGTGGCAGCATTTCTCAGACTTTCTTTATTCAGGAATATGCGTATCGGGCAGCTGGCCGGTATTTTAAGCTGATTTTTATCCCGACAGAAAACGGTTTGGACTATACTATTGTTGGAACGAACTGGGAAGTTGTGCCAAGAACTAAGTTGATGCCCGCCACGGACAATCTTACTTCTACCTCCACTGCCGCTCCCCTCTCAGCCAATCAAGGCCGTGTTCTCAAGGGCCTTATTGACTCCATTGCTATCCGTGGGGCAGGTGCTCCTACTACCAGCACAGTTGGCGAAGTAGGCCAGCTCTATGAGGACGGTACGAACGGTGTATTGTACCAGCTCAAGTCTATCGACATCACGACGACCCCGAATACCTATAACTGGGAGGAAGTAGGAGGCTCGAGCGTGAATGTCGTCCAAACGCCGGGTGCGTCTACGACTGATGTAATGAGCCAAAATGCAGTGACTTCCAGACTATATGATTCTGCCAATGCACTGCGAGTCAAGATTGGTGGTGGCTCTAACACCGGCTTTAATTTTACTACTGCTGTAGGAGGAACCACTGCAGCCACTGCTCTAGGCGCTTCCGCTTTTGGCTCAGGAGCTCGCGCGGAAGCTGTTGGATCTGTGGCTATAGGCATGACTAGCTCAGCGACGCAACCCGGAGAAGTGAACATTGGAGCGACGAACGCCTCGTATGGGTACAATGGGTCTAACTACCGTCTTTTGACTGGGCTTCATGATGGGCAAAGCGACCACGATGCGGTGACGGTAGGTCAGTTGAACACGGCTATCGCAGGAGCAGGAGCCAATGAAATAACAAGTGAAGATTGGAATGCACTATGGTAACAAAAATTGAATTATTAGAAAGTTTAGATAATGCATTTAAAGAAAGGAATCTATGGCAATAGATGACAACAAAGTATATGGGCTAACTGGTGCCCAACTAAAAGAACTACCAGGAAAGATTGAGGCGGTGAAGGGGCTAGCTAAGGTGTTGACTGAGGACGACTACAACTGGCCAGTCGATAATCCGGTATATGTATCTGTGCACTTGCTTGAGCCTGGATTTTATGTAAGTTCAGGGGTTAATATAAAGATTGCGGGTTCATATTATACTGATGGAACTTTTCTTGTAAGTGAGACGAAAAATAATTACAAGAAAGTTGTGTTATTCGGTGGCGCAAGTGGTTCTTTGTCAGGAATGGTGTTTACTGTTTGGACACTACGGGTTTCCGATGGCGCAGAAATTGACAAACAGTTTGTAAATCTCATTGAGGATTCTTTATCGTCCACCCGCGCAGACGCTAGTTTGTCTGCCAAACAGGGCAAGGTTCTTAACGATAAAATCGGCGGAGACCTCTCCAACCTTACAACTACTGACAAGACTTCTCTTATCGCTGCCATCAATGAATTGAATACAAACTTAGGCACAGTAAACACTGCGTTGCAAACACTCTTAAACGGAACAGGAGCATAATATGACAATAGCAGACACGATATTAGAACTCAATGACGCCCTACAGGACGCCAAGACCGCCATCACTACGGCAGGGGGAACGGTGGGCGATACTGGGCTAGCAGGGCTGGCCACGGAAATCGCCACCATCCCCTCTGGGGGTGGTTCGGAAGACCCAGATGATTGGGGTTTCGTAGAATATTATGACCAGTTTGCGTATAATGCACAAAGGATTCAGGGGGAAGAATGCACGGTAGAGTTGGTTGATAGTGGCAAATTAGCACAGGCAGTTCTCAATGGTGGTGGTGACGGCAGATGGCTTGATTTCAGCTTTGAGTCTGGGAATGGTTGGATGTGCTTTGAAATAGACCATCAAAGATATTTCACCACAGCAGAACTCCTTTCAGAATTAGGAATTAGTGTTACTGATTTTGATGAATCGAGTGCTGATTGGGCAAGTATAATGATACAAGGTGAGGTTGCCCCAGATATAACAGCAGGTTCTAAAAAACTAGTTTTGCAAAGTGAATCAGAATATTTGAGTTTGTCGTATTCAGCACAGACACATATTGTGCCATTGGCAGGTATCGTAAGATTTGTATTTGGTAGAGCAGTGACAAGTGTGCCTGATTATTTCTTGTATAATGCGAAAATGGTAAAAACAATAGACACCACTTATGCTAATGCAGTGACAAGTATTGGGAATAGTGCATTTAGCCAGTTGACTTTGAAAGACAATGATATGACATTTGAAAGTGTCACTACGGTTGGGAATTATGTATTTCAAGACACTTATTGGAATGGAAAACTTTATTTGCCGAATGTGGTGACAGTTGGCGATAGATGTTTTGGGAGTTTTGGTAGTCAATCATTTTTGCAACAACCATATATGCCAAAAGTGGAAACAATCGGAGAGGTGTTTTTGGCAGGGTTTAGAGGGCAAGAATTTGCCATTACTGATTACCCGAAAATCAGAACGATTGGAAGACAGGCATTGATAGAGGCAGATATACAGAGGTTGGTTTTGGACCGAGGAGATTCTTGCCCAGATTTGCAAAGTATAGGTGCAGGTTTGTGTATGAATTGTTATTCTTTGGGTGGTATAGAATGTTCTGCCGACATTATTGGTTGTATAGAACAAGATGTGCAAATTTATGTTTCGTTTGGATTTAGAATGGACATATCTAGTTATATGGATGGTGGTTGTTATAGAGGTGGATTGTTTTTTCACGCACAAGGTGGTGATGACCCAGCAAGTGTAATGAGAAGCCGTTTCCCAACCGTGTCAGAGAATAGTCAATATCGTAAGTGGTATAACTTGTAGAAGAGGCATAAAAAAAAGAGAAGCAGCTAAGCTTCTCTTTTTTTTTTTTGTTATTTACAAATCTTTTTTGATAAAATCTTCTAGGTTGTTGAGGTCTTTTTCGACACCTTGAACATAACAAGCTCCACCGCCATAATGTCCATCAAGGCTAGCACATTTTGCTGTTTTGCTTTGGTCGTCTTTAACGCATTCTACGCCTAGAATCACAACCATCGCAGCTCCAATAAGGGCTAAGACAATTCCTAAGCCTACAATCTTTGCAGATCGTTTGATGATAATTGCTCCTAGAATCAGAAGCAAAAGACCTAATACTGTTAGATAAAGCATCTTTCTCCTTTTTTAATTGATAATTCTATTATATCATTAGTTAGTCTTCAATTTTATAATATAATCTATTTAAGGAGAAAATATGAAAAGAGGAACTAAAACATTTATTGAAATTGGTTCAGCAGCTATTGTAGCTCTTGCAGTAGGAGGAGTTGCTGGATTTCAAATCAAACCGGCAGAAGAAATAAAAATTGCAAAAGCTGACCAGATTATCACTTTGCCTGAAGCAATTGTAGAAACAGCAGATGGAGAAATTACAGTTATCAGTGCGCCTGTTGTAGAAAGCGTTGATGGCAATCAACTCAATGAATGTCCAGAAGGAGAGCAAGAATGTGGGCTAGGCACATACGTTTATGCTCCTACTTCTACTTTAGAAGAATTCTACAATTATACCATTGGTAAATGTTGGAATGTTGATGGAGCTTATGGTTCTCAATGTTGGGATTTAGCTGCTCTTCACTGGATGAATTACACAGAAAATGGAAGAGTCTTTTCAACTTGTGGAACAGGAGCTGCTAAGGGAGCATGGAATTGCAAAGAATACAACGCTGGAACTGAGTATGATTTAGTTTATGAAGCGGTTAATGTGAAAAAAGGAGCTTTTGTCATTACAGGGTCGGGTCAATATGGACATGTTTGTGAAGCTTTAAGTGATTATCAAGATGGTTATGTAGACTGCTTAGGAACAAATCAGGGTGGAGGTTCTTGTGAAGGAGGTGGTGCAGCAGCAAATGTTATTCGACTTTCTCTAAAGAGTTTTGTTGGAGCATTTATGCCTAAAACTTATATTCAGCCAGAACCAACTCCAGAGCCACCGATTCCAATTACGGGATGTATTGAATGGGGAGTTCAAAGAGGTGATACAATGTCTAAGATAATGTTGGAATGTGAAAATACAGTGGTTTATGGTGAACCGATGAATGCATATGCTAAAACTTGGTTTTCAAGAATTGTAAAGCCTGGACAAAGCGTCTATGATGGTTGGAATTCTCCGAGTGGAGTTGGACTTTATGCAGGCGACTGGATTGACCACATAACAAAATAAAAGTTTCCGAATATAAATCGCTCGAAAGGGCGATTTTTTATTGTATAATAGATATTAGAAGTCGTTCTTTAGAAAAAAGGGGGTAAGACATATGTATTTTAAGATGACTGTTGCAAACTTAACTGAAAAGGATGCAGATTTTCTTAAGAAACAATTCAAGGGCAAAAACTGCAAAGTTCAACAAGATAAATATGGTTGGAGTATTATCGAAGCTGAAGATACTTTTGAAAATTGCATGGTTCTTTTAGCAATTGGAATGATATTTCCTGACTATTCTGCAACATTCTCTACTATAGGGGGTGGGTTCAATGTCGAAAAAGTTGAAGAAAAAGAAGAGTCAAATCAAAGATGTTCATCATCTTCTTTGGCAGAAAAACTTTTGGGGCAAGGGTTGGTGCAAATTGCTCAGAAATCATGAATATTTCAAGGTTCTCATTCCAAGAGATACTCTTCACAGAGACATTCATGAATTCATGCAAAACATTCCCTGTCCTGATGGAAAACTATGCAAAGAGGCCTATCTTGAGGTCGAACGAAGACTTGAAGAAGGAGAAATCGATTTCGATGACTATGCTGAAAAACGAATCAATTTATTAGTTGAACTCTGGAAAGATTCTTGTCCTCAAACTGTCAAAGCACTTTTAAGAGAAAGAGATATCATCTCGCACTTCTATAATGGGGGTCCGTGATGGCTCCCATTTTCATCACATTACATTTTTCTCAAATTTGTAATATAATTATATTAACAGCTGATGGAGGTCAGCATTAACAATAAAGGAGCGGTAATGTCAATAGTAGATTCAACATCGAGTATTGAAGAAATCACAACAACTTACAAAGATTTAATGAACAGAGTTGCGATCGTAAGTGACCCAACAAACGGGAATTCAGACATCAAACGAGGAAATGCTAACATTAACGGTCTTTCTGTTCAAGGAAAGCTTCAGCAAATCGCTAATGAAACATCAAAAATCTATGCACTTAAGTACTTAGTAAGTCCGAAATTTGCTAAAGCACATCAGGATGGTGATATTCATATTCATGATTTGGATTATTATCTAACGAAAACTACAACTTGTACGCAGATTGATTTAGGAGAAATGCTAGCAAATGGAATTTGGAATGAGCATGGACACATTCGTCCCCCAAAGTCAATTCAGACTGCTGCTTATCTAGCTGCAGTTGTTCTACAATCTCATCAAAACCAGCAGCATGGTGGACAATCATATGCTAATTTTGACTTTGATTTAGCTCCTTATGTCAAACTATCATTTGAGAAAAATAAGAAAAAGATTGCAAAATACAATCCTTCGTTAAATGAAGAAGAATTAGATAATTTAGCTTGGGAACAAACAGAAGATGATACTTTGCAAGCTATGGAGGGATTTGTCCACAACATTAACACAATGCATTCAAGAGGTGGTGGACAAGTTGTATTTGCATCTGTTAACTTCGGGCTTGATACAAGTAAAGAAGGACGTTTAGTAAGCAAATGTCTAATGCAAGCTCAATCCAATGGTCTTGGCAAAGGGGAAACTCCAATCTTTCCAATTTTAATTGTCAAAGTTAAAGAAGGAATTAACTATAACCCTGAAGACCCGAATTATGATATCTTTAAGATGTCAATGGAAGTTACAGCTAAAAGGCTCTTTCCGAACTGGGTATTTGAAGATGCTCCATTTAATGCCGACTTTGGTGATGATTTAAGAGATGCATGTGCGACTATGGGATGTCGTACTCGACTTTTCAACGATGTCTTTGGCAAGAATACTTCTCGTAAACGTGGAAATGCTTCATTTACATCAATCAATCTGCCTCGACTAGCTATTAAGGCGAATCATGACATTGATAAGTTTTATAAGCTATTAGATGAGCAATTGCAATTAGTCCATGACCAGCTTCTAGAAAGATTTGAATATCAGTGCACAGCAACAGTTGATGAATTCAAATATATGGCTGAAAATAACACTCAAGCTGAAGATTTCAAGAAGACCGGAAACATTCGAGATGCTATCAGACATAGCTCGCTTTCAATTGGATTTATCGGATTAGCTGAAACTCTTATTGCTTTAATTGGAAAACATCATGGTGAGTCTGAAGAAGCTCAGAAGTTAGGACTAGAAATTGTCAAACATATGCGAGACTTCTGTGATAAGAAGAAAGAAGAAGAACATCTTAACTGGTCTCTCTTAGCAACTCCAGCAGAAGGATTAAGTGAAAGATTTGTTAAGATTGATAAGAGAATCTATGGTGAGATTCCAGGAGTTACAGATAAAGACTACTATACAAACTCTTCACATGTCCCAGTTTATTATGATATTTCGGCTTTTGATAAGATTGACATTGAAGCTCCATATCATGCTTTAGAAAATGCTGGTCATATTGCTTATATTGAACTCGATGGAGACCCAACTCAAAACATTCAAGCTCTTGAAGCAGTTGTTCGTCACATGCATGATAAGGGAATTGGTTACGGTGCAATTAACCACCCAGTAGATAAGTGCAGAGATTGTGGTTATCGTGGAGCTGGATTTGATGCATGTCCAATTTGTGGTTCAACCAACATAGAAAAATTGCGTAGAATTACAGGCTATATTGTAGGTTCTTTAGAACGATGGAACAATGGTAAACGTGCTGAAGAAAAAGATCGAGTAAAACATGGTTCAGATTATGAAAAATATAATAGAGAACACGGTGTTTATACACTTGATGAGAAAGACGAAATAGAAGCAAAAAAACTTTCGCAAGCTATAGAAAATCAACGTTAACGACCAAACAGATGCTTCTTTTGTTCATCTGAAAGTCGGTTATATTGGGTTCTTCCTCTCCACCAGCCTTCAGGACATTCGAAAAGACATGCATCTCTTTCACCGTTAGTATACCAATGAGCGCCTAGACGAGATTTTAGGCGCTCTGGTTTTTGCATCTTTTTCATTTGTTCAACTGTTCGTTTACGAATAAAATCTTTTTGAGCTTTAGTTCTTCTTTTGCCTGTGTTAGATTTGCTAATTTTCTTTTTAGTTGAATCTAAGTTTTTGACTCCTCCACCCTTAAGTGTATTATAACCATTTGGTTTAATTGTATTGAATTGTTCAATCATTTGAAATTCTAAAGAATTCAAATCTTCTTCATCTATTGCGTAAGCTAAGATTTGTCGTTCAAAATTAACTTTTCCTATTTTGTCTCTAATTTTCTTAAAGTATATTCCGCTACCCCAATAGTTCTCGTCAAACTGTCCCGTTCTTTGTCCTATATAGCTTTTACCATCTATTTTATTTGTTATTATGTAAACATACCCGTAATAGTCTTTCATATATTTATTATATTTTATTCGGAACTAAAAGTAAAATGACATCAGGTCTCTTTTTTATGGTAAAATAGATTTATGGTAACGATTGGAAAAGAATTCGTGAAGTTTCTAGAAGGTCTTCTGGGGTTAGAATTTGGTAAAGATTTATTTTATATGAGAACACCAGATGTTGATACTCCAGTGTTTTGGGTTATTCAAAATTCTGGAGTTGTTAGCTGGGAAAACAAAACTAATGAAAAACTCAAAGAGTATAGCTTTACTCTGAATTTTAGAGATACATCAGCAGAGAACGTTGATAAGACAATAGAAAAAGTTGAATCTATTTTAAGTAAGCTAAAATGCATTCGCTTTAAATGTCACTATGTTTATCGAATTTCTCTATCAACTCTTCCTTCTCAAGATGATGTTGATTCAGAAGATAGATATAGAGGAAGTTTGAATATCACTTTACATGCTTATGATAAAGCTCAAATAGACGTAGAACCTGATTAAAACATAAAACTTAAAAATTTGGTATAATCATCATATGAATCCTATTAAGCGAATTAAGAGTGTCTTTACTAGAACACCAGAAAAACAAGAACAACCGAAAAAGAACTCTATCGCTAATGACTTTTTGCGAAGAGGAAATCAAAGAACACGTTTAGATGTTCAAGTCGATCAAAAGTTAAATCCAGAACTCAATGTTAATGGATGGCTTTATGCTGCTTTGAATACAAGAGCAGATTCATTTGCACAGTTTTGTGAAGAAAATATCATCACAGTTAATGACAAAGATATTGATGAATATCATACGTATCTCAATTTAATTGAGAATTCTAAAACATTTTCTGAGTTTGATTTCTGGAGAGACGTTATCAGTGACTATGACATTTATGGACAAGTTTATATTTTCTTACTTCGTAGAGTTGTTTATGAAGAAGCTAATGACATTGTAAAAGGAAAAATTAAGCGAGTGTCTCATATCGGACTTCCAGTCTCAATAGAAGTTCTTAATGCTAATAAAATGACAACTCTTAAAACTGATGATGGAAAAGTTGTTGGTTATCGAGAAAGAATTGATAGTACACATGCACGTGAATTCTTCCCAGAACAAATTATTCATGTCGTTAATAGGAACCCTCAAGATCGTACTAAACCTTATTCGATCTTTGATGCTTGTAAAACATATCAGTATACGATAAACAAAGGAGCAGAATTTGCTCAAAATGCTCTTATTAACAACATCAACACGCCTGGAATCATTTCAACAGATGAAGTTCTTACAGATGCAGAGTATGACAATCTAATTAGCAGAATCAATTCACATGAACCTGGAAAAGCAATTGTTACAGACGGAACAGGCAAGCTTAACTACTTAGCAATCAATCAAAACATTGATTCAGCGGCACTTCCTTCTTTAACAGAAATCTCTCGTCAAACTATCTTTGCAGTAACTGGAACATCTAAAACAGTTCTTGGAATTGAAGAAAGTGGAACTACTCGAGAAACTGCAAGAGTTCAAGAGAAAAAGTTTATTCGTAGAACAATTGCTCCTATAGCTCATCGTTTTGTATCTGCTCTTAACTTTGATTTTAGAACTCGTTATGCTGATATTTATAAATCAAATCATGTTCATCTAGAAATTAAAGCAACTTATGACCCAGTAGAAACTCAAGAACAATTTGCAACTCAAAAAATGCTCTTTGATAATGTCATGGAGCTAGTGTATTCTGGTTATACAAAAGATTCTGCAGAAAAGTTTATGTATGGAGATATTTCATTTACAGACCTCAAACTTGATTCTGAAGATGCTGAAACGATAGACGAAGAACAAGATTCTATTGATGAAGAAAACAGAGAAGAGATTGAAAATGATAATCCTGAAGATACTCAGAGAACTCCAGAGAAAACTCAGAATAGTTTAGATAAAATTACCTTACATACTCAAGAACATTCACATTCTCACGATGAGATTCCTGATAACTATTATCGTAAAGCGCTTAAAATGCATGAAAACTCTCAAGGAGAACTTGATGAATACGGACAATTTTTAGATAAAAAGTTAGCACAAGCTCAAAATGCTCTTTTAGCTGAAGTAAAGAAGATTCAACTTGATGCAATTAAAACTGCAAATCGAAAAGTTATTACAAACGCTTTTGAAATTGATGATGTTAGTGACAAGCAAGAAAGAGAATCTATCTTTAATCGACTCTTTAAAGCTTTGAAAAAGTATTGGATGTTTGTTTTGCCTCTCATAGGAAGAGAACGTCTTGCTGAAGACGAATTCAATCTACACACTACTCAGAAAGTAAATCTTCTTGGAACAAAACGAGTTAATGATTATGTAAAAGAAGTGTCAGAAAAAGCAGCGCAATCTCATACAAATACAATCTTCAAAACAATTGTTGATGCTGCAAACAAAGCTGAAGAAAATGAAATCGAAACTGAATTTGCAAAGCGTTACATCGAACAATACAAAAAGCAACCTCAAGTAGAATGGTTCAAAAAGACTCCAAGTGTTGCTGCAGTAAAACGAAAACTTCAGAATGAAGCGTTTAAAGCTCAAAACAATGAACTTTATTTAGAAGTTCAAAGAAAAATCGCTGAAGGATTAAATCGCGTAGAGATTCAAAAAGCAATCCGAAGAAAATACAATGAGCTTTCTAAGAGTAGAGCAGACCTGTTAGTCCGAAATGAAATGGCAAGAGCAGTTAACAATTCTCAGTTTATTGCAGATTTAGAACTCTTACGAAAGAATGGACTTTTAGATAAAGCTTACAAGCAACTTGTAAGTTCAACTGGTGACCCATGTCCAGTATGTCAAGCAATTATTAACGAAGGTCCAGTTCCGTTTATGCAGCCGTTTTTAAGTTTAGGTGATACAATTCAAGTCAGTGCAGATGGAAGAACTATGACATTTATGTGTAATTATGAAAACATAGATTCAGGAATTATTCACCCAAATTGCCATTGTAGCTATCAACTAATACTCAACGGATTAAATGATGAATAGATTGTCTAAACTTAATTCAATTTTTCTTTTGTTCAATGGCGGAAAGAATTCTGGTAATCATGCTCCGGGTCAAGGAAGAGGTATAGGAAAACCAGGCTCTGGACGAGGAGGTTTTTCTCATAACACTACTTTTTCAGATAAAGATGATGTTGAATACACATTTTCTGATGGAACGAAAGTTAAGGGAGAATTATTTTATTCTTTTATTGATGATTTTTGGAGCATTCGATATCAACGTCCAGGAGATAAGATAACATACTCTGTTAGACTTGATTCATCTGATAAATGGGACAAAGTTAAAAAAATTAAGTCTGCATCAAAGAAAGAAGAAGAGAAAATACTTGAAGAATTAAAAGAACAAGGAATCACTCATAAATCACCAAAAGAAAGACAAACTAAGCGTCAAAAAGAGATTATTCGTTCTTTAGATAAAATGGGAGTTCTTTCATCAGACATGAATAAGTGGTTATCGAATTATGGAGATGAAAATGTTTTAGGTGAAATTGAGAATGAACTTTCTAAAGCTAAGGAATTAGGTCTCAAATTGAATGATATTGCGTTAGAGAAAAAGACTACTGGAACAAAAGTATTAGGAAGCGCAGGAATTTCAAAAGATGGTTATAACATTAAGTTTACAGGACAAGTACTAGATGGAAATCCTGTTAAAATTAAAAAAATGACTAATGATTCAAAGAAATTCCATACATCAGATACAGTTAAGGGACTTGTCCGTCATGAAATTGGCCATATAATTTCTTATTATATTGCAAATGGTGGTTTGAGTCCTCATGGAGCAGATCGACATGGTCTTGAAGATATAGACGCGAATGCAGGAACATATTGTCAAGCTTTAATCAAAAAAGCGATAGGAAAAGAGAATATGTCTCCAAGACAAGTAAGCCAATATATAGAAAATGCTTCGACAAAAGATATAAGTAGATATGGAAAAACAGATGCTTATGAATTTGTAGCAGAAGCTTATTCAAATCCTGATTATTCTGAAGTGACAAGAAAACTTACAAATGAATTAACGCAAGATTTGAAAAATCTCAAACAAGGAAAACCCGTAATTTTTAATAAGAGAAAAGATGAGAACAATAGCGATGAAATAGAAATCTGTTCAGGTTACGGTCCAGAAGAGATAACAATATCAATTTCAAATGGACATTTAGAAAAACTTAATCGTTTAGAAATTCAACTAAACGGCGGAAAGAATAGCGGAAATCATAATCCTGGCCAGGGAAGAGGCATTGGCAAACCTGGTGGAGGTTCTTATCTTTCTTCTCAAGCAAAGAATCTTACTTGGAATGAGTATAAGTCTCAAATGAGAGATGAAAAGTTTAGAAAAACAGCAGTTGATGCTGGATTGAAATCTTATGATGATTTATGGCAATTTTGGGCAGAAACAAAAAATAAAGATTTTTCGAATGCTGATATTTATAAATTAGATGAAAAGACAACAAAAAATATCATAGAAAATACTATTCCAAAAAATGCTTGGCTTGGTTGGTTTAGAAATGCAAATTCAGATTACAAACCTATAATTGTCAATAAGATTTTAGAGAACAAAGAACTTAGAAATGCTGGTCTTAATTTGGCTTATCAAAATTATAAGAATTTGAATGATAATCCTCTTTCTTTTAATGATTTTCTAAACACAGAAATGAAAATGTATCGTGGGCATCGTGGGCAAAAAACTGTAGAATCTGATTGGTTTGATTCTTATACTCCAAAACGTGAATTTGCTGAACAATTTGGAAATGAGATAAAGACGATTTCTATCAAACCTAAAGACACTCTTGGAAGTTATACAACTAATGCAGAAAGTGAATACCTAATCCTTACAAAATTGAAACAAGAAAATTCGATTCAATTTAATGGAGGTCCGGGCTCTGGTAATCCGAATCCAGGCCAGGGAAGAGGTAAAGGAAAACCTGCAGGTGGAGGTAGTTCAAAGCAAGAAAGAATGAAGCAAGTTCTAAAAAAGCTGTTTGATGTTCAAGAAGAGTTAGATAATAATCCTGACAAAACAAAAATTAAAGAATTAAAATCTCTTGAAGAAAAATATACTAAAGAAGCTAAACAACTTGAAAAAGAAATTGAGTTAGAAGAGACGTCTAAATTAGAAGAAAAATTTGAAGTAAAGAAAGATAAGAAAAGTTTTTCTGAAATTCAATCTACTTTTGAAAAACTTAAAAAACAGGCGAATTGGACGAAAGAAGAAGTGGGAATAGCTGGGTCTTATTTTGGGGGTTCTAATTATCAAGACATTCAAGAATATATGAGAGGCGGAGAAGATTTTACATTGAGTAATGGACACAAAGCGTCTGAAGCTGCTGAAGTTCTAAAAAGAAAGATTGAATCCTCTTCTTTACCTGAAAATGTGACTTTATATAGAGCAATCACAATTAGAAATGATAGAATTCAGAGAGTCGAAAATAATCAATTCTCATCACCTGTATTTCAGTCAACTTCTCTTAATGAAATGAATGCAATTGAAGTTGCTATGGGTTATATGGCAGACGAATCATTCGCTGAGTTCAATGAAGTTGCTTTATTGAAAATTAACGCCAAGAAGGGCAGTAAAGGTATTGCATCTTATACTCCAGGTGAATATGAAGTAGTTCTGCCTCCTGATTCAGTGTTTAAGATAAAGGGTAAGAAAAATATGATTTCTCATATAGAATACGAGGTAGATTATGAATAGATTTCTTTTAGAAGATAGAGACATTGTTATCTTAGAAAATAAAAAGCAATTTAATGGAGGTCCCGGTAGTGGAAACCACAATCCCGGACAAGGCAGAGGAGTCGGAAAGCCAAACGGCGGCAGTGGTGGTAGAAGTAGTAAAAGTGGTAAGAGTAGTGGTAAAAGTTCAGGAGATTCAACTGTCTTTCGTGTTGGTGATGATATTACTTTTACAAAAGATGGCAAAACTTATGAAGGAATGCTTGAATATAAAGATGGTCATTGGTACTTATTAAGAGACAAATCTGAAGGTGGTTTGATGGAAATCACTGTTGACGATGTAAGACGCAGCAAACGAGTCAAAACTGCAGCTCAAAAAGAAAAAGAACGAAAACTTGAGCAGCTAGGAGAACAAGGCATCAGACATAAGACACCTAAAGAACGACAAACACCACGCCAAAGAGAAATTATTCATTCTTTAGATAATATGGGTGTTCTTTCACAAGATATGCAGAAGTGGCTTCTTAATTATGGTGATGAAGATGTTTTAGGACATATTGAATATGAACTTTCAAGAGCTGAAGCAATGGGTCTTAAGTTGAGTCGTGTTAATCTTGAAAGATTACGAACAGGAAGCTCAACATGGGGTAAAGCATTTTATAGTGGAAAGTTTGCTTTTGTAGGACAAATGCTTGATGGTAATCCTATGAAAATTCAACAAATAGAAAAAGATTCTAACAAGTTCCATGTAGAGGATTCAGTTAAAGCTGTCGTCAAACATGAAATTGGACATTTAATTTCTTACCAAATTGGCCGACAATTTACAACTCGTTCATTTAGTGATGAATTTAAGACAAATACATATTGCAATCATCTTATCAGTAATGTAGCTGGAAAAGATTTCTGGGATTTAACAGAAAACGAAATTTCTCGTTATGGTATGAAAAATGTTAGAGAGTGTATTGCAGAAAGCTGGTCAAATCCAGATTATTCTGAATTCACAAAAAAGATTGCAACTCAAATGGAGAAAGATTTAGACGATACACGAGATTTACAAGCATTTAATATACTACCTCGTCAACAAGAAGAAGATGAAGATGAACTTTGTTCTGGTTATGGACCTGAATTTGAAGAAGGTGTGACTATTGAAGTAGAAACTGAAGATAGAAAAGAAAGACTAAATTATCTAAAGCTTCAACTTAATGGCGGGAAAAATAGCGGTAATCATAATCCCGGACAAGGTAGAGGAATTGGAAAACCCGGTGGACATGCTTCATTAAAAACGCTTACTGCAACTAAGACTTTTGAAGACAATGTCAGAAAAACATCTCGTTATATGTCGAATCCTGAAAGATTTTATGCAATTGCAGAAAGTTTGAATTATACAGGAACACCTAAGATGGTGTCATCTGAAGAATTTGAAACACTTAAAAATTCTGAAGATTATATTCCCATGTTTAGAGGGTTTAGAGAAGATAAGACTATTGGAATTACAGCTGTTGAAGCAGTTGAAGACTTTGTATACGGAGATTATTACGCTGGAAACGGTCAAAGTAGGTTTGGAGATGGGATTTATCTAGCAACTGAAGAAGGTTATGCAACTCATTATTCAGACTCAGTTGACCCAAATGATTATGATTCTGCTCCTGCAGTTCTTAAAATGCTAGTTCCTAAGGGAAAATACATAGAGATTCAAGAAAATGGTCAATTTAGAAATATCAAAGACCAAGAAGCTTTTGAAAACTTTCGTTTTGAAAATTCAAAAAAATATGATAACTTAGGACGACAGCTTCAAAAACAAGCTGGAGAACTCTTCAAGCAGGGAAAAACCTCTGAAGGTGAAGAACTTTATACTCAAATGGAACAAGCAAATGATATGGCAAATGCTTACTCTGATTTAAAGTATGCACAAACAGAATACGCAATGATTCAGGGATATGATGGTGTCCACTGGGATGCACCTCAAGATGGACAAGCTCTTAAAGAAGAATACATCATCTTTGATAGAAGTTCAATGATTGTTCAGAAACCTGATTTCTTGTAGTTTACTTTTCTCCTTGTTTGATTTATAATTATCTAAAAGGAGGAATTATGAACTTATTTCGAATTTGGGATTCCAGGAATAATGAATGGCTAGGTGAGTCAGATGAAAATTGTCTAACTTACTACGGCTTTCATTTATTTGGAGAATGCACACTTTTTCAGCAGATTCCCTATGAAGACATTCAGTACTTAGTTGTTGAAGAAGGAATTCGACGAAAAGATATCAACGACAAAGAGATTTATGTTGGAGATATTGTAGAATTTGAAGACTATCAATCTACCAATGGATTAGTTCATGTTGGTGAGATTTTTTATGACCCTAAGATTTCAGCTTATCAAATTAGAGAGATTTCCCAAGATTGTCATGTGCTAATCCATGATTTACGTGACAATCAACGGGGAAATTACAAAGTTATCGGAAACATTCATAAAGGAGTAGAAGATGGACTTCAAATATAATTGGTCTAAAGAAGAAATTAAAGAGAGCAAGGCACTTTTACATAATACGCATTTTGCTATAGTAGATGAAGACTTTGAGAACATGCTTATTTCTGCTCTTAGATATGCACTTGGAAGACAAACTTACATTACAAGTACAACAGCAATTTATATTACACACTTTTTAGAAGATTTTTCAGACAGAGCTTTAGTTGTTCTCAAAAAAGACCTTGAATACTATGAGAATCGTAGGGGAGAAGGACTAATTTACGATGATGAAGAATGTGACCATATTCATTGGGTTGCTTTGTTAAATAAAATTAACGAGGAGCTAGACAAACGTGGAATTAACGCCTGAAGAAATCTTAATGCTTATTAAAGCTTGTGACATAGAAAATGTTGCTTATCTTACAAGCTGGCAATTAAATGATTGTGAAGCAGATAGAATACGATTTGAAAATCATCAAAAGATTCAAAAAATTAAACTAAGGCTACAGGAGGAATATGACAAAACAGTCAAGCTTTGAAGAAACGTATCACCACATTGAAGCACCGACAATTTCAGATGATGAGTTTGGAAAACAATTCAAGAAAAGAAAGCTCACTATTCCAACTCAATTTACAGGCCCAGAAGTTTGGAGAAGTGAAGAACTTTATTATCTACGAAACGATGATTGGACATTTAAACGAAAAATAGACGGAGAAAACATTCGAGTAAAATGGGATGGAAATGAAGTTTTATGGAATGGGAAAACCGATAAGTTCGTTTGCAATTCTGAATTCACTGACTATATGAACTCTACATTTTTAGAAGAAATCTTTGAAGAAAAATTCGGAAGAGAAAAAACAGTTCTCCTATTTATGGAAAGAATGGGAAAGAAAGTTCAAACAAATGAACTTAACTTAGATAATGTCGAAGTTGTTTTATTCGATGTTAAGATTGGAGAAACTTGGTTAGAAGAAGAAAACATTAAAGAAATTGCAACATATTTCGGAATTAAAACAGTTTACGATTTTATGCCAGACCCAAATCATCACGATAGACTTCTCGCTTTAATTGAACGAATGAGTCAAGGAGAATTCAAAGATTGGGAAGGAATTGTTGCTCAACCTCAAGTGGGACTTAGAGATAGACGAGGAAAAAGATTGATTGTTAAAATTAAAAATAAGGACTACTTACGATGAATGAACAAGAAAGAACTGATATTGAAAGAGCAATTGGTTTAGTCTTAGATAAAAAAGATTATTATAGAAGTTTACTCGATCCTGATTTTACAGATAACTTTGATGAGTTTATTCAACGTATTAGTAAAATTAAAGATAAGCTCGTTTTTGAATCAAATAGGTTTTACGATACTCTTTTAGCAGCTTTAGAAAAAATTGAATCTCAACTAAGTGTAGTTATGTGGAACATCAACCAACGCGATTATGAAAACGACAACCCGTTCAGGAACACAGGCAATATTGAAGGATTCAAAAATAATGTTTTTGAAGTTCATGCATATTATTGGGGTGATGATGAAGAACTGATACATAGACCTAACTTCCAATGGAGAAATGTCAAGATTAGTTGGTATAAGCATGTTGGACGAGGATTGTTCGTAATTGAAGGTGAACTTACAGAAAAGACAATCTCAATTATGCTTGAAGAATGTTTGGAGAGTCTTAGAAAAATTGATGATTAGTATTTACTTTTAGTATTTAGTAGTTTATAATTAAACTATAAGGAGGAATATGAATACGAAAATTACAGCAGGAGAGATAGAATCATTATATCTTTTTGCAAAAATACATGATTGTTTTATTACACGACATAGAGTAGATTGGCCAGATAGAGAAACATTGCAAAAACTATCAGATAAACTAGGAGAAACAATTGAGGTGCATCCACAAGTTACTAGTCTTGATATGTGCGACTTAGTTTTGACACTTGGACAGATTACTTTGTTCAAAACTCTTTCTGAAGCTCATGAATGTTTTGAGCTACATCAAAGAGGAGAAAATATAATGCAAGAAACTGCTTTTTAGGAGGCATATGAAGAACATCTTAAGTGAGCTAAGCAGAAAACGAAAAGAACGACAATTTAAGAAAAAAGTTCTAAAAGAAATCAATTGGACTCCAAAAGACATGACAGAGACAATCAATCACGGTTGGAACTTAGATAGCTCAATAGCAATAGTTGTCTACTATAGCACGAAAAGAATGATTGAGTTTGGATGTAGCTATCCTCCCGAATGCACACCAGAAGAGTGGAAAGAGATTTTACAACAAATCAATGAGGGAATGAAAATATATTTAGAAGATAAGTGGTTTTTTGATTTTATTGATAATAAGAAAGCATATGAAGAAAAGAAACAAAAAGTTGACAAAGCTTTAGAGTTAATAAAAGAATGGTTTTATACATTATGGGATTAGAAAAAGTTTCGAGAATTGATATTGTATTTGAAAATTGTGAAGAGTTGTCTTTTAATCCTAAAGACGTAACAATTCAGTTTGAGTTATCTAAGTTCTTTCATTATAATGGTTTATCTTCAACAGGAATCAGAAATGTAGTTTTAACAATTAAAAAGTCAGCGAAAAATAAAAGTAAACAACTTTGGCAACTTTCTTGGCAAAAACGAATCAAAATTCCTGACATCACAGCGATTTATTTTGATGAATTTAGATTCTATATTGAAGATTGGCCAGATGAAGAAGAGTATGTCAATCCAAACCAACATGTTTACGAAAACGAAAATGAGATTAAAATTATCATCTCTAATTCAAAGAGATTTATTAGAAAAAATGCTCCCAGAATGACGAGAGTATATGCAGGAGCTTTTGTAAACTAACTAGGTTATAGATAATATGTCAAGAGGAAGACGACACTTAACAAAACGACAATATGAAACAAAACAAAAAAGGAAAAGTAACTCTAGACACTCAGAAACATCTGACAATAGAGTTATCTGTTTAAAGACAGGAAGAGCAAAATATCTTTATCCGACTCTTAAGAAAGCTCTTTTAGCTTGTAAGTATTCAGAAGACCCACAACGTCCTTATTATTGTAAACAATGCATGGGATTTCATACAACGAGTGAAACAAAAGAAGAGTATTACGACAAGTTAGAACATCAACTCCGAACAACAGTAGAAAAAACAGAAAAACAGTTCAAACTTCGATAAAAAGCTCAATTGTGATACAATTATCTTATGATTACAAGACTTGTTAAGCTGAATTCTCTTCTTTTACAGCTCAATGGTGGCAAGAATTCAGGAAATCACAATCCGGGACAAGGCAGAGGTGTAGGCAAGCCAAATGGAGGAACATATATTCCCATTATGGTCAAAGACATTTCAACAGTGCAAAAACGTCTTTCACAAGCACTAAAGAAAGAAGACATTGACTTATCACCAGAAGAAATTAAAGATGATTCAAGTCGCATTTATTCAGAGATTTTTAGAACTACACACCTTGACAAATCTTATGCAGAAGTACAAAAAGAAATTTGTGAAAAATACGGCTATGACCCAGATAAAGACTTTGATGAAATCATGGAAACGAATGAGTATCGTGAATTTCAAGAAGCTCGTGATAAAAAAGCATCACAAAGAAAAACAGCTCTTTTAACAGAAGCGGGTTTTCCACAAGTTGATGTTGATGCTTACTACTTAGAAAAAGATTCATACGAACAATTAAAAGATGACATTGAAACTGGAAAGTTTGCAAATCCAAAAGAAAAACCTGATTTCAAACGAAGAACTGATGAAACGTTAAGCTTTAATCCAATTTATTCTTATCCTTGTTTTCAAACGCGAGGATACAGCATTTCTACGGGAAAATTAAGTCTTGAAAGTGACAATCACACTTTAACAGAAGATGATTTTGTTCCGAGTGAATGGAATAAACTCATGAGCAATGGACTCGTAAAGATTGACACTAATGTTTATAAGAAAGCAATTGAACAAGCAGTTAAATCAGACAAAAATGCAGTTCATTCTGCAATATTTCCAAGTTTAGATAGGCCAGAAGAACGTGCTCTTAAAGAGTATAATTTAGCAAGTGCTGTTAACTCTGATTTACGAGCTGGAAAAACTACAAAAGCTTCTACTTTGATTCAGTCAGCAATAAATAAATCATGTACTGAAAGTCAAACTGTTTATCGAGGACTCCGTGGTGAATTTGCAGAGAAAGTTAAATCTTTGAAAAAAGGAGATACCATTACTGATAAGGGGTTTATGTCTACATCTTACAATCTCGGAACGGGAGACGGAAAAGAAGGGGCTTCACAATTTGGAGATACAATTCTTCAAATTAAAACAAAATCTGGCTTCGGGCAAGGAATTGATATGACGCCTTTTGTAGGTGACAGCCGTTTTTATTCAGAATCAGAATTTTTGCTTCAATCAGGAACAACTCTCAAATTTACTGGAGAATCAACTGTAGAACGTTGGACGAATAAAGACTATGAAGAAAAAGAAAAAGTTAAAGTTTTGAACTTCGAGGTAGTATGAATATACTTTTTGAACCACAAGAAAATACACCTAAACTTAATCCAGATTCTTTTTATAATAAGGTTATTGTTGAATCGATTTTAGAAAAATGGAATGCTTTAGATGAACTTAAAGCTGATAGAACTCAGCGTTTAAACTTTTTAAGTTTGAAGCTTAATGGAGGCAAAAACTCTGGTAATCATAATCCAGGTCAAGGTAGAGGTGTAGGTAAACCTAATGGAGGTTCGTCTCTTAAAAACTATGGAAAAAATGATTCAAAGATTAGAGAACTTAGAAAAAGTTTAGCTGAGAAAAAAGATACTGTTGCTTGGTATAGAGGAGAAACTGGTACTAGCTTTGAAATGGGCGAAGTAGAAAGAAAAACAGTTAAAGAAGAAGTTGAAGAAGCTATCAACATGATTCAAACATATAAAGAAGCAATAAAGTCGGTTCCTGATGCAGCTGAAAAACTCAAATCTGCAATGGAAACTGAAGAACATCGTCTTGATTCTCTCATTAAACGAATAAATGAAGATTCTGATACAACTATTACGCGAGATAATGTTTTAGAAGAAATTGACAATGTTGTTAGTAAGGTTGAGAAAGATTACAACGACGCTTATAAAGAATTGTATGAGCTTAGAAAAAATCCTTATCAAACAATCGATATTTCAGAGCAATACCGAGGAATTCAGCCGAGTGGAAAGAATATCACTTCAGAATCAGAAAGGTTAAAAATTAGTAGAGAGACAATTGGTGACTTCGATTCAGGTATCGCTTCAGAATGGTTGCAAGGTGAAACTTATGAAGTTAAAAGTGATATACGAAAAGAAATTGAAAAATCACAAAAGCTAAGAGATGCTATGCTATCTCAAATGTATTATGAGTCAGATAGCAAAATGCCTTATAAAGAATGGCTAGAAACACCGGTTACACTTAAACGACAACAAAACACAGACATTCCACGAGACACTGACACTTTTCTTTCTTTCAGTCAAGCTAAAGACTGGAACGGAGAAAATACAAATGATACTGTATTTCCAGCTGACATCATTACTGTAAAAGTTAAACCTAAAGATACATTCGGAACTATTCCTGTCTATGAAGGAGAAGCATATGCGGAAAGAGAAGTTTTAGTGCCGTCAGAAGTTTTTCTAAAATCACTCAATTTAGATGTGCAATCTACTAAACGTCAAAATAGAATTCAGATTCTATCGTTAAAGTTTAACGGTGGAAAGAATAGTGGAAACCATAACCCAGGACAGGGTAGGGGTGTCGGCAAGCCTGGAAGTGGTTATACAGGAGTAAGTTTGTTTGAATCAAAAATAGAAAATAAATTATCTGAATTTAATAAGCTTTCTTTGGAAGAAAAAGCAAACTTTATTAACAAAGCTCTTGAGTCAACTACTATTGACGATATTCCTAGTGAATTGAAAGAAAACAATAGCGATTTTCAAGTTATCAGTCTGGCTTTAGGAAACAATAAAAAACCATCTGTCTTATCAGAAAAAGATTTTGATGAAAAATATGCAAATTTAGAAAAATGTATAGAGTGGTTAATGGTAATAATGATATTTCAGCAAAATCAATGATGGATCAGTTAAAATACGGAGATTATACTTATCAGGGTAAAGGTGAATTTTGTGAAGGAACACATTTTGCTTATAGCGAGAAAGCTCTTTCACAATATGCACGTTCTTTAGATAGAGAAAATATTGTAGGTGTAATATCAAATAATGCAAAAGTTTTAGATGTTGATGCTAATGACAATAGAGAATTTCAAAAAATAAATACAGAAGCTGAAAAGTTACATGAACGCTCAAATGTTAGTCTTTCTATTGCTCGATCTGTTCTTGCTCTTTCAAAGGGATATGATGCAATGCGTTTTAATTTAGATGGTAAAATAAGAAGAGAAACATTTGGTAATAAATCTGACTATATTTGTTTTTTGAAAAGAGATAATTTAATTTTGAAGGAATTTCATCAAAATGAGTAATTATATGTTTGAAGAATGGAATCGATTTGTTGAGAATACTAGAATTAATCGATTGAATGAATTAAAATTAGCACTTAATGGAGGAAAGAATTCTGGCAATCACAACCCAGGCCGGGGAAGGGGTGTGGGTAAACCAGGAACGGGAACAAGTCGATTAGCAAAACCGAAATCTTTATCAGTAAAAGACTGGGCAGATTACATGAATTCTGACATAAATCAAAGGCAAGGAAATGCTTCAATTTATGATGAGACAGCAGGAAATTATGTAGTTGTCAAATCTTCTAAAAATGCTGGAGTCTTTGAAGGAATGAATCCAATTTCTAAAACAGCAACTAAAAAGAATATAGATTCAATGACACCAGAAGAAAGACAAGCAATTACTAATTATACTTCTGAATATAATGCCGGAAACTCTGATGAAGTAAATCGTTACTTACGACTAGGTGAAGGAAGTGAAGCATCTAAAAAAGCAGCAGAACTTCTTACATCTGCTTTAGATAAATGTAAACTAGGAACAAATACAGTTCTGTTTAGAGGAGTTGAACCAAGTATTTTCGGAGCAGACGCAGAAAAAGCAATTAAAAAGCTAAATAGAGCGGTTAAAAATCGTTATACAAAGAACTTCGATTCTTCTCTTAATAAACTTTCTTCTTTAGAAGGAACAATCATACAAGATAAAGGTTGTATGTCAACAAGCACTGTTTTCGATAGAAAATATACCGGACTTGGAGTTATTATGAGAATACAAGCATCTAAAAATGATAAGGCTTGTGATATTTACGATCTTTCTCGCTATGGAGGAAACAGAGATGCATTTTCTAAAATGTTCGGTTATTCTTACGAAACAGCTGAAAATGAAGTTTTGTTTGCTCCAAACTCTAAGCTTAAAATCATAGGAACCACTGTAACTTCTGATGGAGTTGTTTTAGATTGTAAAACCATTTAACATGATTGATTCGAATATATTTATGAAACTAACAATCTTTATTCTTATAATAGCAATCTTAGGAATTATAAGTTATTACTTTATGAATAAACCAAGAAAATAACTAAGACTCTGTGAACAATTTATTGTTTTGAGGGAAAAATCCCCTTTAGGCGATTTCTCGTCTTCAAGCTGCTTACAGCTTCAGGCTATTGCCACTGTTAGTTGCCTTGAATGCTAGGTTAATGTCCCCGCTTTCTCAGGTCTAACCCTTTGTTTTACAAGAATAAACCAGTAGTCCTCGTTCTGCGAGTATCTTTCAGTTACGTTCTGTATGGGGAAAAGAAATCGATCTTTCACAATAGCTAGTAGATGGATTTCTCTTGCTCGTTCCTACATCTTTTGTCCTACTCCAAAAAGCCAAATCTGTGAACAAATAATTGTTTTGAGTCTTAAAAGGAGAGATGCGTAGAAGACCGCCGCTACTGTAATTTACCTTAACCACTGTTTACATTTTTTAGATTTATGGTATAATCTAAAGGAAGGCAGGAATCTCAGTGGTTAAAGGTGGTTAGATTCCTGCTTTTTAAGTATACAAATTCTTAAAAACCTATTTTTATTATATCACATTTTGTCATCTTAGTGTACAAGGGGAATCGGTTGTTTTTAGATTAAAAATAAATACTATGTTATAATATTTGTAGATACTCTTAAAGAGTGCGTAAACTTACTAATATAAAAAGAGGAGATTCGAAAGTGAATGACACTGACGAAGTTCGTGAAGATGTCGTTTTAGACGTTTCCGAAGACCGTGTTAAAGAACCTTCTGACTCAGAACGAATTGACGTTCTTGAAGAGACTTTATCTAGTCAAGGAAAACAAATTGCAGACATTGCTAACGAGCAAGAAAAGATTGTCGACATCTTGGAGCAAATCTCAGAAAAAGTTCTTTCTCAATCTACTGATAAAGTTGAAATGGTTGAAGAAGAAACTTCTGAAATTGCAGAGAATTCTGTTGAGCCAGATGTAGTCAATGAAGAATCTTCTGAAGAAGCAACGATTGAAGCAACTGAAGAAGTTGAAGAAGCGGGTGAGGAAGAAAAGGAAGAAACAGATGAAGACGAGGAAGAAACCTCAGAACCAGAAGTTGAAACCAACTCTGAAACAGAAACTTCTAAAGAAGCTGAAGGAGAAGCTAAAGAAGAAACGGTTGAAGAGGTCACCGAAGAAGAACCTCAAGAAGAAAAGGAAATAGAAAAAATGACTGAAGAGCAAATCAATGCTTTGAAAGAAGCCATCAAGAATGAAATCCTTGATGCGCAGGTTGAAGCTCCGAAGGTTGTAGAGACCGCGGAAGAAAAAACCGATGAGCCAGCTGTTGAAAAGAACTGGCGCAAGCGCTATAACGATCAGATTTCTGCTGCTTGGGATGCTTATCGCCTTCACAACGCTGCAGCTGCTGAGAAGTTAGCGTCTATTAACAAGTTTAATCTTGAAGAGAAAATCAAGAATGCTTCTGATAGCGAAGTAATGACTATCGAAACTCTTGATGATTTTGTACTTCCTGCTGAAGTAGATCGCATGATTCACGGTAAGCGGACTAACTATGCTCCATTCTTGGATGCTATTGAGTATGTCCAGACTGATCGTTTGAGCTTTGCTTATGCTACTCGTATCGGTGATATCGATATGCAGAACGTTGCTCTTTGCGATGATGGTGAAGATGGCAACCTCAAGCCGATTTCGACTTATGAGCTACAAAAAGGTGTTGCTCAGATGGAAGAGATGGCTGCTGTTACTCCTATTTGCGACAACGCAACCAAGTATCTTGCTGCTGACATCCTCTCTGATGTTGCTGCTGGTTATCGCACTGACTACGATCGCAAACTTGCTCAGCTCGCTATCATTCGCTTCCAGCAAGCTGTTGAAGCTACTGGCAACAAAGTTGATTTCGACGGTGCAGATTCGACTGAAGCACTTGTTGATTTCATCAAAGCAACCACTCAGGTTTCTGACGGTGTGACTAACGGTAAGTTTGTCTTTACTGCTAAGACCAAGGCTAAACTGCTTGAGTACTTCCTCAAGGCTGGTGCTAACAACGAAATGGGTCACGATATCATGACAACTGGCGAATTCCCAACAATCTTTGGTTATCCATATGTTGTTGTGCCTAACGACCTAATGCCAACCCTCGGCGAAGGTGATACGAAGAGCTTCAAGGCTACCAACAATGTTACTGGTGTTCTTGAGACTGTGACCATCACTGCTCCTGTGTTCTACGGCGATCTTGATGAATATCGTGGTAAAACTTCTGGTGCGTTAAAGTATGACGTTTCTGCTGAAGCTTCTTACGAAATCGCTGATGGTACCGTGCGGTCCGCATGGCAGAGGAACGAGCTTGTTCTTCGTGGTAGCTTCCTACGTGGTGGCTATGTCGCTGACCAGACTGCTATCGCAGCACTTGTTCCAGCATCTAACTAATAAACAAACTAAAATAAACAAACTTTATACCCAAAAGAAATCGAGCTCAAAAGGCTCGATTTTCTTATATCTTAATTGCTAAATGAACAAACTTTGGTGACTGGTAGAGGACTCGAACCCATATCTTAGGGCTTAGAACACCCTTGCCTTTCCATTAGACCAACCAGCCTTGGTGGACGCGGCGAGATTCGAACTCGCACTGAACCGATTTTAAGTCGGATTCCTCTACCGAATTGGGACACACGTCCGCATGATGCCTAGGGTGGGGCTCGAACCCACACTGAATACATTTAAGTACATTGCCTCTACCAATTGGGCTACCGGAGCATCATATTTTAATTATAAAACAAAACTTCTAAAAAGTATACTGTTATTTACAATAATAAATTATTAGCTTGTTAGTCATAGAGGTCTCTAATGACCTCTATTTATCTTCTAGAAGCAATTTATGTTATAATTAGAGAAAAGGAGAATTATGACAGAAGAAGAAAAACGAAAGAAGATTGATGAACTCAATAGAGAAATTGAAGTTTTAGAAAAAGAGATTGAACTTGCTAAAAAGAGAAAAGAGCTTGAAGATTTGAAAGAGAGTCATCTTAATACTTTCATCAAAGAGAAAATTGTCAATTTGCCATATTATGATACTTCAGACCCTAGTCAATTTGATTTTAAGGTTTGGTGTTAGTTAAAATGATACGAATGATTGCTTGTATTGGAAAAGATAGAGAACTCGGAAAAAATAATGAGCTTGTTTTTAAGTTTAAAGAAGACATGGAGTTCTTCAAAAAGATGACATTAAATCAAACTGTCGTAATGGGGAGAAAAACTTTTGAGAGTATAGGGCATACTCTTCCAGATAGAAAAAATATAATCTTGTCAAGAGAATCAGAATATTCATTTGATGATATACTTTCATTAGATGAAGACGTGTGGATTATTGGAGGAGAAAGTCTTTACTATCAGTTTTTGCCTTATGCAAAAGAACTTTATTTGACTGAAGTAGATAAATCTGTAGAAGCAGACGCATTCTTTCCTATCTTCGATGAAACTCAATACTCTGTTGAAGTAATTAAAGAATGCGAAGAAAATGGAACTAAATTCGTTATAAAAAGATATTTACTTTTAAGTGAAAATGAATTATAATTAACTTAAGAGGAGAATGAGTCATTATCTTCCACCCAAATGTTTCCTCTCCTCTTGATAGAAGAACCTTGTTGGCTTAGGTTCTTCTTTTTATGTTAGAAAAGTGTTTTTTGGTATAATTAAGATAGTAAAGCAAAAAAAGGAAAATAAATGGCACAACCAGACAATCCATATGGAACTTATCTTGCATACTCCGACAACAACTCTTGGACAACAGAAAGAGGTGCTTCAAAGTTCATTTCTTCTTTGATTCCTGCTTCTAGTATAGGTGTAGGAGATAAGGGAGCTGTTATCAATGGTTTTGTTGTAGAACAAAATTCAACTCCTAGTATGAGTGTGAAAATTATGCCAACTGAGCAAGGAGATTCTCAGACTGATGGTCATTGTATAATTAGTCGAAATGATTATTGCTATTTTGGGTGGATGTCTGCAGATTATGAACTAACGATTGGAACTGCATCAGCAACATATCCAAGAATTTCTTATATAGTTGCTTATGTTGATACTTCAATTTCATATGAACAAGAAGATGATGTTGTAGAATCTCCCGGAGTCTTACAATTCAAGGAAGTCAAAGGAATACCAGCATCAACACCAGTTCCCCCAACAACTACAGATATTCAGACTGCTGTAGGAGTAGGAAATCCTTATATTGTTCTTGCTTCTATCGTTGTTCCGATTTCAGCAACATCAATTGTAACTGACAATATTGAAGATTTAAGAGAAATGGCTGCAATAGATGAATCAATCTTTAATCGTTCTGGAGGGGATGGGGAACTATATGCATCTGGACTCTTTCAAGCAAATACTGCTCAAACAAAGACAAAGATTGTTATTACAGAGGCAAATGCATCAACTCCAGCAGCGATTCCAGGAGTTCAGCTAGTGTGGCTTAGAAAGCAATCATAATGGCATCAGGATTTGGAGAACATGTCAGCAATGGATACATTGCAATTACAGATGGTTCAACGTATGCGACTGCAGCAAAAATAGCTGCATATGTCACTCAATCAATTGACACCCGAGCAAGAACTGTAACAATTAACGTAGAAGCTACATTAGCTTTTTATCGAACACGAGGAAATTGGGATTTAGGTACTGGTGAACAGATTTATAGTTCTCCTTATGGTTCAAATCACATTACGACATATCTTAGTTCTCAATCTAGCGAGTCATCATGGGGTGGAAACTGGGGAATTAAAACACAGTATGCATATCGAGCTGTTGCTGGCGGAACATATACCTATCGAGGAGGCTATGTAGTCGGAATTGATAATTATAATTGGATTCATAACTATTCTAGGACTTGGAGTTACGATCAAGCAGGTTCTCCAATAACAAAACATTGGAAAGTTGAACTTGAATTTACAGGTATTTCAGACCAAACAATCAGTGTTGAAGGAGATGTAACGACTGATGCAATTTCAGCAAGCTATACAAATCCTAATATGTCTAATGCTTCTATAAGCACAACTGTATTAGGTCCATATCATCTTGTAAGTTCTGTTAGTGGAGTCAACTATGGTTCTCAATACAATTCAACTAAGCTAACGTGTCGAGCATCATACAACTTAGATGGGGTTAATTATTCAAGAGACATTCAAAGTTGGACAAATGGAGTGACATCAGCAACATGCAATATAGATGGTCCTCTCTTTAATTCGACAGACCCATGGAAGATTCTTCCCGATGGAGATAACGTTAATATCACTTGGATTGCAGAATCATCTGGTTCTGGTGGAAGTGGTTCTGCATCGAAAACAGTTACAACTAACATGCCATTTGCGTATTCTGCTTATGTAATTGAGTCTGGACAACTCGGTACTTCTAGAACTTGGACTGTAATTGATGACAATAAAATGCTTACATCAAATAATTTAACGACAATGTTAGGTTATGTTCAACAAAATTATCCAGAGGTTCAAGGAGATTTTGATTTAATCTTAGATAGAGTTGGAGATACAAATCGATACACACTCAAACTTCATACATCAGAAAAAACTATTACAATATTTAGCAATTTTGCTCCATCTCAAGCTCAACTCTGGATGAATTCAAATATGGGAACAAGTTTATCAACATTTCAAACTCGTTCAAGCTATTATACAAGAGATACTTTTGTAAGATTTAGCTATCATTTAGCAAAGATTACACCTGCAGACTTAAAAGTTAGTGCTTCACAAGGAGCTCAACCGTTGAAGTGGGTAAGAAGATTAGAAAATATCTATCCAACTCCCGAACCTTTTAAGGGCTGGGGCTATCTATATATTGGTGATACAAATAACGAAGAAGATTGGGCTGAGTTTAATTTAGATGAGCAAGATTTTCTAAGGCTTTGTACAAATAAAAATTATATTGTTGTAGGAGGACGTAAATTCGATAAAAGCTTAGTTCGAGCTATTTCGTTTGGTCCAAATGTCGAAGAAATTGGAAGCTTTTTCTTAAGAGATTGTGTTAACTTAAATTATGATATAGAATTGCCCAATACATGTACGCACATTGGAGATTATTTCTTAGCAGGATGCACTTCATTTAATAGTCAAATTGACTTAGAAAATGTTACAGAACTTGGAAACTTCTTTATGCAAGATTGCACAGTATTTAATCAAGAATTAGACGTTTCACAAGTTGAAGAAATTGGAATGGGATTCATGCTAAGATGTTCTTCATTTAATCAGAATCTCGATCTTTCTAATTTGACAACGTTTAAGACATACTTCTTAAGTGAATGCGACAACTTCTGCTCACAGATTACATTAGGTACAAATCAGACATACACAGCTGATATTCATTCATTTTCGACAATTGAAGATGATACACTTCTATATCTTAATGGAATTGAAATTGCAGGAACACAGTCACAAGTTAATGCATTCAGAACGACATATCCAGAAAGAAATTCTTCACCTTATAGATGGTTCTATTCAAGTGATGAAGTTGAAGCATTGACTGCAAAAGAATATGACGATCTTCAATTGACTTCTAACAATTATGATAATCATCAACTTACAGCAAGGCAGTACGATACAAAGGGTAAGACAATTTTAATGTAAAGAAAGGACAAATATGGCTCATACAAATCAAACAGCAAATTATAATTTACCTGAATTCGTTGCTACAGATAAGCCAGCTTGGTTAGTCGACTTCAATGATGCAATGGATGCAATTGATTCAGCAATTCCCAATATTGCTTTAACAACGACAGACCCAGGTGAGGGAGTAAACTTAGCACCTAATCATTTTATAGCAGTGTATGAAGCGTAAGGAGGTGTGAATGGCAACTTATACGCTTACGACAAGTCCTCAGGAAGTAGGTATCAATACAACTCCTACTGTTGGTGCTAGACTTCTTGCTTGGTATTCAGACCAATCTGGAAATTCGGCAAAAGTTCATCTAAAATTACAAGCCATTAGCCAAGGAACTACTTATACAGGCACAAATAAAGATTACGAATTGACATTAGGAGATGTTGCAACTGGAACTGTATCTTGGACATACGCTCCATTACCAGCTGACAAGTGGGTAGATGTAAAAGAAATTGAAAAATCAGTCAGTGGTGGAACAACACTTAGCGTAAGTGGAAAAGTTTGGACTTACATGTATGATGATGCTTGGATTACTGGGAACAGTGTCAAACTCAACGATTTCTATACATCACCAACTGGACTTGGAGCAGATCAAATTGTGCCTAGTACACGTAGCTTTACGGCTAATGTTTATATTAGTGATTGGGGAACTGGTTCTGGAACTAAATATCGAGAACTTCAATGTTGGACATATGATGCAAATAATTTTGTTGAACCACGTCGCTATCAAGCAGTTACAGGAAGTTCTAAGAGTGGAACGATTACAGTAAGCAATAGTTCTTCTGGAAGTCTGACAATTATTCCGAATACTCGTTATACCCTTGGTATTTATGCGTCTAATGGGTCAGCAGCAACTGGCTCTCAGCGCTTAGGGAATTACTACACAGACCCAGAACTTCCGACTTTTACAGTTCTTTCTGTTACTGAAACTTCTGCAGTCATTCGATATCAAACAAAAGCAGATGGAGGAGCTCGTGTAAAATATCTTCAGTACAAAATGGATGATAGATGGACAGTAGCAGCAACTGTCGGAACTGGAACAGCAACAACCGGAACATTTACAATTACAGGATTAACACCTGGAACTCATTATTCACTTCCGACTCGTTTGTATGTGTTTCCTTCAGCGAGAACATTTTTTGGAGAAGATATAGTTTTTTCGACGCTTAAGAAAATGTTCTATGGAAGTATTGAGGGTAAAACAAAATGTATAGAAAAAATGTACGCATCTGTGTATAATGGAACATCATATTCTATCAGTACTGCAACTAATGTTACTGCTTTTAATGGTGAAACAATGCATTCTTGGATTAAAAATAATTCACCGAAAGTCTATGCAAGAATCAATGATATTCGACAAATCAAAGTTATTAACACTCAAGCTGGGTACTATTCAGCAAATGTAATTGCAATAGATAAAGATAGTAATGAGTACTTAATGGCTCAATACATTACTTCAGATTCTTATCTTCATTCAATGGGAATTACTTTTAAGACACAAGGACAATTGACTGCTTCGACAGATTTATTAGAATTTCAATCTTCTTATGTCACAAAACATATTAAAAAGTTGTATGGTTCAGTTAATAATGTATCGCAAGTACTTTTTGTAGATTGAAGTTAAAACACTCTAATTTGATATAATAATTCTGGGTATAAAGTTAGAAAATACTAACTAAAATGGAGTCAAGCAAGTAAATGAATGACAACTTATTGACAGGTCCTTTCACTGTAAAGTTCGGTACCATTCAGTTGGAAGATGTAAGCGAGATTTCGTGGGATTATTCGTCTAACAGCTCGAATCCTACTACGATTGATGGACGCACATTTGACATTCCAACGACAACTTCTGCAGCAATCAATATTACTCTTCTTGGAGCTGATATCGATGTATTGTGTGAAATCTTCCCACAGTTTGCAGTAGAAGCAGGTGGAACGATGAGCACTGGTGAAGTGACGTCTGAAAAAGCATTCGACTGCAAAGCAATGAGTGCTTGTGGTACTATAGCTCTTAATGATGATTTGGAAGTCATTGGATGTGATGCAACCACTCGTCTTGTCAATGCTCGTGCAAGGATTAGCGCTATCAATTACCAGGATAACGTTATTCAAACTGTTCAAGTTAGATTTACCGGACAACCTGCAGTTAATCAAGCAGTATTCCAAATCTACAAGAACGGTTCTCTCTCGGATGCATCGTCCTAATCTTAAAAGAGCTCGAAAGGGCTCTTTTTTGATGAAGTTGAACAAAATCTTGAGAAGAGTGTATCTTCGCTTAAAAATGCATTATTTGATATAATAGAATCATGAAAACTTTCAATAACTTTATAGAACTCACTGAGAATTCAATCTCAACTAAAGAAGAGAATGATATTATCAATTTCACTTCTCCTCTTGCAATCACTGATGATTCTCGGCAGTGGAACATGACGAAGTATGATATTCCATCATTAGACATTTCACATTATGATGGCTTGGTCACTGTAAATCATGGTCAAGAAATTGCTGATGTCGTCGGTAAAGTTATCAACTTAAGAAAAGATGAACAAGGACATAAAGTCTTGATTGACGGAATCAAATTTGCTATCAATTCAAACCCTGTTGCTATTTTAGCAAGAAATCTTATGCGAGATGGTTTTGTCACGGGTGTTTCGATTGAAACGCTTGGTGGTGAAGCAGACCAGAATGGAACTTGGTTAGGACATAAACTTTGTGGTCTTTCTATAGTTGCACATCCGAATAACTTAAATGCTTATGCAACTATTGGAAACTTTAGGCAAGCTGTAGCAAACTCTATCCAAGAAGCTCAGAAAAATGGCTTAGACGCAAAACGAATAGAAAATGTTGCTAAAGATTTAGGAGAGAAAAGTATTTACTTTTTCGATGACAAGAATTATTATAATAATATGGAAACTGCAAAAGAGACAGTCAAACGAAATTCTAACCGTCTAAGTTCACTTTTAGAAAAAGTTGAAAACGGTGGACCTGGAAGTGGTAATCACAATCCTTGACAAGGTCGTGGTATAGGTAAACCTGGTGCAGGTACTGGTGGTGGTTTTATATCAGGAACAAGCACTAAGCACAGTGCAATTAAGTTTGGAAATGAAGATGATATTTCAAGCGTTCTTCCAAATAAGGGGCATTATGAAAATGAAGCTCTTGCAACAACTCCAAGATATGCAAAATATGGTGGTTATAAGCAGAATGTAGGTTATCATACTAGTATTCCTGACCCATTTATAATTGACGATCAAGCTGAGACAAATTCAAAAACTCGTTTAACTATCACACCCAATGGTTACGAACTCAAAGATTAAAAGAATGTAGTTAAGAGAATAGTTGATTCAAACTCAAAGTCGAAAAATTTGATATAATACTCCTAGGAACATATAAAACCTAGGAGTTTTTATCTTGGACAATAATACTGCAGGACGCGTTAAATATGTTATTACAGCTGATAGTACTGATTTTGAAAGATCGTTAGGCGAATCTGATGCAAAGTTTAAGAAATTTGCATCTTCTGTTAAATCGGGTGCATCGTTAATAGATAAAGCACTTGCACAAATTCCGGGCACAGCAGCAAGTTCTCTTTCTTACTTACAAAACTATTCTCGAGCTGTAATTGATTCTCTTTCTGGGATTGGCTCAGCAATTAAAGGGATTGGTTTTGATACTCTCAAAGCAGGCTCTGCTGCACTAGCTTCTACTACAGCAAGTATGGCTGCAGCAGGTATTAGTGATACAAAAACTCTTGAAGATTTGCAGATTAAGATGATTGCTTTGACGCACTCAGTCGAAGATGGTGAAAAAGCAGTTGGTGCAGCTGTTCGATTCTATAAAAATAACCCATTCAACCGTTTCGAAACATTTCGAGCTACAAGTTATCTTTTGCAATATGGACAAACAGTTGACAGTTTAGCTGATTCATTGGAAACGCTTGGTTACGTTTCACTTTCAACTGGTACAGATATTGCATCTCTTTCTTATATCTATGGAAGAATTCTTGCTCAAGGCAAAGTGACTTATGGCGATCTTCAGTATTTTACAGAAAAAGGCTTAAACATCTATGGAGAACTTGAACGAGCTACTGGCAAAACTCAAGCAGAAATTATCGAGTTAGCAAGTAATGGAGAACTAGAACTTGATGCATTCAAAAAAGCTTTTGCTGGATTAGGTGACCAAGTTGCATACGAGCTTAATGATGCAACATTATCTAGAGCTCTTGACAAATTTAGAGGTCGTCTTTCAGACCTTAAGGGTGCAATTGCAGGTTATACGACAACAGAAGAAGGTGGATTCTTTGTAAATGAACAAGGTCTTTATCGTTCGTATTCAGCAATGCTCTTTAAGTTCGCTGATTTAATGAGAGCTGGACATGATATCGGTAAGAGCTTCAGGGAAAGCTTGACACGAATTGGTGAGACAATTGGAAAGATTATTGACATCGTTACTGAGAAAATGGAACCTGCTTTAAGAATTGCAGCTAAAGTTCTTGATTATGTAAGTCAACATACAGAAATTCTAGTTGGTGTTCTTGGCGGCGCGATGGTAATGTTTGGAAATCTCGCTGGAAGAATTCCAGTTGTCGGAGATATCATTTCTTCATTTACTGGTAAGATAGGAGTGTTATGGACAAGGTTCAAAGGAGCACCAACATGGTTACAGATTCTTTTAGCTATTCTTGGCAGTGGTGCAGTTAAAGCATTGATGAGTGGAAAACTCAATGAATCGTTTAAGATAATTGTGGATTCTCTAGGAAAGATTTATCAAGCTCTCGAACCTGTTGTCGAACAGATTGTTAGGATTTTTGCTGATATTGGAGCTCCTGTCATTGAATCGCTTTTAGGAGCTACAGCGAATGTTCTTAAGGTCATTGCTGATATTCTTCAATCAATTCCAACAGAAGTTCTTACAACAGTTGTTATGTCGTTAATTGCATTTAAGGGAGTTCAAAGTGCAGTCGAACCTGTTCAAAACTTTGTCTCTGTATTTTCTAAGCTTAAGGATGCAATTAGTGCTGCAGGTTCTCTTAAGGGCGGACTTGATATCTTTAAACAGGTAGTCGGAGGAGGTGCAGAAGGAACTGCAAAAACATTAGCTTCTACAATGAATACCTTATCTGGTCCTGCTCAGCAGGCAACTACAATGGGAGATAGTCTGAAAGATGGTCTCAAAACGATGATTGAGATTATCGGAATTTTAGTAGGTGCTGCAGTTGCTCTAACTATTCTTGATAGAGGAGTTCAATCAGACTTTCCAACATTAGCACTAAAAATTGCAGGAATGGGTCTTGCAATTGTAGAAATTGGTGCTCTTGCTTTGATTATGGGATTTGTTCAAAAGATCGGTAAAGGTGTAATTCTTAACGGTTTAGTTGGTCTTGAGGAAATTGCTGTTGTTTTGCTTTCTCTTGGCGTTGCAATGACAGTTCTTGATAGAGGAGTCACTTCAGATTTCGTCACTCTTGCTTGTAAGCTTGGAAACCTTGGAATTGCAGTTACTGAAATTGGAGTTCTTGCTGGAATCGTTGGAGGAATTTTTGCAACCGGTGTTGGATTTGTTGTAATGCAAGCAGGTTTTGCTGGTCTTCTTGAAATTGCTGGTGTTCTTGCTTCAATAGGAGGTGCGCTTGCTGTTGTTGATAGTTCAATTCCTGAAGATTCTGAAAAACTTAAGAAAAAAGTCAAAGCAATTGGTGATATTTGTGGTCAAATTTCAGAAATCAGTGTTGGAGGATTCTGGAATAATTTGTTTAACGGTGCTAGACTTGGACCGATCGTTACAATTGTTGGAGAATACAAGCAGATTGCTAAAACTCTTGCAGAAATTGACCAAATTAGCTTTAATTATGAAACAATCCGTGAGAAAGTTAAGACATTATCTAAGGTTGTTAAGCTTCTTACGCTTGAACAACATGAAGGTGAAGAGTTTAACTACTTAAAGAACATTAAGCAAAATGCACAAGCATTCTTTGATGCAGACTTAACAGGACATGCAGGAAGAATCATCAAAACTTACGGTGACATGCTTGATGAAATCAAAAAAATCGAAAGCTTTGAGTTCATAGAAAATGGCCAACAGATTGTTGAACAGAACATTGAAAAGATTGCATCAATTGTTAGAACGTTAATGGGACAGGATGAAACTGGTCAGACAAATAAGCTTAACGGTTTTAATCAATTAGATGCATTTGCGCAATCAGGACTTTATAAGCAAAGAGAAGACGTCATTAATGTAGCAAAAAGCATTATTGAAATGTACACAAGTCTTATTCCTAAGATTAACGAACTTGCTGAAGCAGAAATTGATGCGCCTAAAGCTGCAGCAAAAGTCTCTGGTTTATTTGCTCTTCTTCAAATTATGTTCTCAAAAGATGCAGAATATAAACTTGAAGGATTTGAGGGAACTGTTCCTAAGAATGCAATTAAAGTTGATGAAGTTCGGCAAAAAGAATCAATTGTTAGTTATGTTGAATCAATCATTGATAAGTTTACAAAGATTGTTCCTTTGCTTCAAAAACTTACTGGTGAAGATTTTAATTTTGACAAAGGTTCAGTTGAGACGAAGTTCACAGAAATACAATCAGTTATTGCAACACTTCAAAACTTTAATAGAGACAATCAAGGATTCCAGATTACTAATTCAGGAGAATGGAAGAGTAAAGATACAATTATCAGTTGGGCTCAATCAATTGTTAATAAGTTTACAGAGCTTACTCCTGTTTTGCGACGTTTAGACGATCCAGAATGGTCAGTTAATGCTGGGTCTGTTAAAACGAAAATTGGAGAAATTCAAGACGTTGTTTATAAGCTTTCTCAAATCAATCAATATCAACGAGGAGATTGGGATGATAAAGAGTGGATTGTTGGAATGGCATCTTCAATTGCTCATAAGTTTACTTATGACCTTATTCCAGTTCTTAGAAAATTGCTTGAAGAAGATTCTGCAGTCGATGTTAAGACAGCAAAAGACAAAATTTGGGAATTGCAAAATCTCTGTTATGAATTATCTAAAGTCAATCAAGAAGATGCTGATTCTTGGGAGACAAAGATTGAAATCGTAGGTTGGGCAACACAGATTGCCAACAAGCTTATTGAGTTTACAAATTCTGTCAACAATATTCCTGACATTAAAGAAGGTGCGCTTACAGCATTTTCTAGCTTAGTTGAGACAATTAACTTATCAATGAGTTTGTTGTTTACTGGACTTAAAGATAGAGAAATTGAATTCACAGAGATTGGAACAAATTATGCAGAAAATCTTAAGAATGCTTGGACAGAAAAAGATGCTAAGAATCATATCATCTCTGACATCAATTCGATTATTTCAACTCTAAGTTCAGATGATTATAAGAATCGATTTAGAAACATTGGAAATGATTATGCAGTTAGTGTGTTTGATGAATTTAGCAAACACACAGATGCAGCATGGGATTCTGGTTACAGCGTCGGTTATTGGATTGGTGAAGGATTAAGACAAGCTTTAGCTGATGCTGTTGAAAAAGTTGCACAAGCAGCACGAAATCTTAGCGACACAACTGTTCAGACAATCAGCTTCTCTCTTCAAATCAACTCACCATCTAAAGTTATGTACAAACTAGGTGAGTATGTTGGTCAAGGTTTTGCTGAAGGTATTCAATCTCAGGGAGATTTAATTCGTGATTCTTTGATTGATATTACAGATTCAATTAGCAATCCATTTTCAGATTTGAAAGAAATTTCTTATAATCTTTCTGGAGATGGTAGAATAGGCTCAGGAATATCAAACAAAACAAATACATTTAATCAAACAAATAACATTTATACAGAGTTTGATGCTAATAAATATGGAAGAGATTTAATGTGGCAAGTAACGAGGATTTAGAATGAGAGTAATGATAGGAACAACAGCTGAAAATTATATTCTCGGAGAAGGTAAAGTTCAGTTACAATCAATTCAAGGATTAGATTCGCCTCCAATTCGTAATAATGCAGGAAACTGGTCTGGACAAGATGGTGGTTATATGTCAGCACAACTTTATGCTGCAAGAGAAATTACGATTCATGGTTTTTATATTGATGATGAGATTTCATGTGTAGGAAAGAAATCAGTTCGTTCAGAATTTTTGAATTTTCTAAGGATACGAAAACTTTATCCTCTATTCTTCGAACTTAATAATGGAGAAATCTTCTATACCGATGCATATCTTGAAGACATTAAATGTGATTTAGAAAATGTTGGTTATGGAGAATATCAGATTACATTTTATTGTCCCGATTCCGCTTTAAAGAAAGCAGAAAGAATGGGAGATGTTAACTCTTCAATTTATTCTGCTTTAATCTATAATAATCCGTTTGAAATGGGTGCAGGACATCTAGTTCCTGAAACTCTTAAGGTCTTGTTTAGAGAGGGACAATCTTCAACAGAAATCAACTATGTAGGTTCAGAAGATTCGTGGCCGACTATTACAATGAACGGTGTCGTAACAGCTCCAATTACATTTACAAACGTTACAACAGGACAATACATTACATTATTACGTGATGTTCCAGCAGATTCTGTATTAAAAGTTGATATGAAAACTAAGCAAGTAACGATCGATGGAAAATCAGCAACACTTTATGTAGATGAAACTTCTGAATGGTGGAAATTATCAGCAGGAAAGAGTGTAATTCTTCTAACATCGGGAGACATTACAGATACAGCATCTGCAACAATTCAATGGACAAATAATTATAGTTCAATTTAGGAGGACGATGGCAGAAAGAAATACTTATGATGGAACCCCCAACTCAGACGGATGGTATTTAAGTTTGGGATGGAGTGTGACTAGCGAAAATCGTTTTGTTCAACCGACGACAACGACTGTGTATGTGACACTTACATTAAAAAATGATAATTCAAGTGCTTATTTTTGGATGAATTCAGTGTTAAGTGGAAGTCTAAGTGTTGGTGGACAAGTATTTTCTTACTTTATGCCTCAAAGAGATTATTATGGTAATACAAACACTCTTCTTGCTTCTGCTTTTATCGATCTTAATCATGCATCAGATGGCACGTTAACAGGTGTCAATTTTATTGCAAATTGTCAATCAGATTCAGAGAATTTCTCTCATATTTCTGTGACAGGAGTTGACGATCTTCCAACAGTGATTCATGGTTCTGGTTCTGTCAATATCGGTTGTATCGACTTCTACCCATCTGATTGTCACATTTCTAACATTGGTTCTCAAGGATTTTCTTATCAACGAGAAACTGGATTTAATGAAACGTCTGGAACTCCATCACAGTTTATTATTTATAACGGTTATGCAGGTGTTATGGCATTTCCTAGCGAATATAATGATACAGCAATTCCGAAGAACAAAATCTTATTTCTAGATTATTCAGACTGTATACAAGTTGGACGTGGAATTAGGACATCAACAACGCGTAATAGTTCGACAGGTTTAATTTCATCTGCATATGAAAAGATTTCTGGAACGTTAGATAATTCAAAGAAATCTGAAATTTGTGCAATTAGTTTTCAAGGAAACACGAACTATAAAGTCATTATTTATAATTATCTTCGTCAACAAAACATTATCACAAATACTTCTGGAACTTTAAATCTTATTTCAACTTATGATAGTATTTGTCCACCTTCGCCGGAATTTGGTATAGACCATGTTAGACAATATGCACCTTCAACAGGTGCTTTTGGCGATCCTGCATTGGTGGTTCGAACGTTACCGGTTCCATTTACTTCTGGTGTTGTCTCAGAAACATCAATTGAATTGTTTTCTAAACTCAAATCTGGAATTACTGGAAAATGTTATTTCTCAGCTATTATTCAAAATGAGGCAGGAATCTCAAATGGAACAGCTGTTAATCCGAACTTAATGCGATGTTATGCTCGTTATCGATACAAAGGTGAAATTGCTTGGACAGAATGGCAAGAAGCAAGCGATTTATTTACGTCAAGTAGTGATATTGCAAATGGAAAAGTTCATGAATGTTCAATTAACATTGTCTCAAAAAGAGGAAAGACAATAGAAATTCAAGTATCATATGGAACAGTTAATGAAGAGTATGCAAGTGAACTTTATGAACAGTATTACTTTATTAGTGAACCTTACACATTAGAATTTGATACTTCTGTTGAAGAAATAACTCCAGGAACTTTACAAAATGCAGATTATTCAATTGAAATTTGGAAGAATTCAACAGATGGTAGTGATTATCATTTTTTGGTAGACATTTCGCATATTGCAGTTAGCGACTTAGTTATTAGAAAAGAAAGAAATGTTCCAGAGGAATTGAGTGTTGACATAGAATATATTCAGTTTAAGAAGAAAATTGAAGCTGAAGGTCTTTCTAGCACAGATATAATCAAACCTTATTTAGTTGATATTATAGTTAAACGCAACTTTGAAGTTGTATTTTCTGGTGTACTTATGTATTCTCGTTTAACTCTTTCTGCAGTTCATTCTCAAACATTGCATCTTGAAGCGATGGGCTTTATAGAAGAATTATCTAAACGTTATATCAATTGTTCATTCGGAGATATGAACTATCCAATGATTGCTCAAGAAATTCTAAAAGCATCTCAACACGAAATGAACTGGATAGACAACTATGATTTTCATTCAGATGACCAAGATTTGCACACAGGAACTTCTACACCTGGTGGTCAATATACTATGAATTATGTAACAGATAGTAGCACTGCTTATGCTAATGGATGGTTCAACAATGCAAAACGAACATATACAAATTCTTATATGTCTTATGAATATGATAGCAATTCAATTCCTTCTTTTTACGCTGGACAACTATCTGGTTATGGAGGAGGTTATGAAGAGCTTGTTCCAGTCCCAGACACAAGTGGCGATGTAGGCATGATTTATCCTGGTAATTTTATTAGCCATTGGAATAACAAAAGTATTTCTTGGGACCCATACACAACGCTTTATTGTTATAAGTTTTACTGTTCCGAATTTGTAGGAAGTGGATTAACAAGTGGAGTTCAGGGAGAACATCAATATTTGCATGTATCATTTTGGGTAAATCCTACTTTGTTTTTCGGATACCGTCCTAATGAAAATTATTGTACTCTAACATTTAGATTTGGACTTACAACAAATGAAAAGCTTGATGGTTTTGTTAATGCTTGGGGAACAAATGAAAATGGATTAGAATGGACTCGAAGTGTGACATTTTATCGTAAAGCGACAAATAATCCTGAAGATATATGGCAAAAAGTTGAATTTGAAGTTGACTGCGGAAGTCTAAAAGGACAACCGAGAGAAATTTGGTTTGAAAATACTTCTAATTTTCCATTTGGTGTTTGTGATTTTGATGTGTATCGTCCGAGTAATCATTCAAATGAACTTAATCCAGTTGTAAAACGATACAACCTTGGTTTTCGTACTAAAGTGTTCGATTCACATTTCTTTGATTCTAAAGCTTTTCCTAAAGATAGAATCAGACACTATTATAAGATTAGTTGTAAAGAAGCAATCTACAATTTATCTAAACTAATTAGTCAGAATTTTGAGTATTCAGTTGATCGAGATCGAGGTGTAAACTTTGTTCAAGCTCAAGGAAACCTGATTGCAGATAAGGTTGCAACATGGCCTGGAGAAATTAGAGAAATCAGTGTAGAAAGAGATGCATCTGTGCTTTATAATGTCGGTTATTCAGTTGATGCAACTTATGACCATACTGCAGCAGAATTCCTTTACAATACAGAGACTCCTCCTAAGTATTGTTTTGCTCAAAAAGATTCATGTGAGACATACTCACCAAGAGTTGCAATTACGACTGTAGATTCAAAAAATGCTGGAGAAATCGAAGAAGAGACTAAAGGACTAATTCATGCAACTGATGAAGTTCAAGATGTGCCAATTCTCACTTTCGATTCAAACATTTATAATCCTGGAAATGTTCAGGTAGGTGATGCATTTGGACTTCAACTTGAGGTTGATGACAATTTCTCATTTGTCAATGGGCAATATCGTGTCTACGGATATACATTAACGCTAACTCAAGACCACGTTGAAGACATGCAAATCGATTTAGTTCCGTTTACAGCTCTTCAAATGCAACTAATGACATTCCCGAAATCAATGAAAAACATGATGAATAACATTAGAAGAATTCAATTAAAGGCAAAACAATGAGTCAAGTCGAAGTCACAATTAACAGTCGATACATTAAAGATAAACTCGATGCAAGAATTCCAGTGGCAAACAGATTGATGTTAGAGCAAATTCAAAGATTATCTCGTCCAAGAACTCCTTTAGCTGAAACTTCTCAACTTAGAGGACAGGTTAGCAAAAAAGTCATTGGAACTCATGGAATCATACAGTGGATGGTTCCGTATGCAAGTTATCAAGAAAGAGGCATGCGATATGATGGGTCACATGTTGTTAGAAAATATACTACTCCCGGAACAGGTAAAGATTTTGCAAAAAAAGCAGTTGTAAGAGTTATTAAGGATGCCGATCGATATTATCAGCTTTTAGAAAAGATGCAAGTAAAACTTTATCGCAAACAAAGAACAAATTTCTAAAGAAGTTATCTATTTATGCCATAAGTTTAATGCCATAGATTAAATATCTTGGAAAATGATTATCTAGATGACTTCTGGAATTACTTTGACTTTAAAGATAATAGAATACCTATCTTTGAGTTAAAATGTCTCCAGAGTTAAACTAGATATGCTAGAATGAAAATGCATTAAAGAAGTCATATTTTATACTTCCAGAGTGACTTCTAGAATCATTTTTAGTACTTTTTTCAAAAAAGTATTTACTTTTTAAGCAAAATGTATTATAATCTATCTATAACATCAATTATAAAGCAAAGGAGCTAAGATGAAATCAATCTATAAAATCTATCAACCTAATCATCCAACTTTTAGAGTTGATAAGAAACAGGAAATATACTTTGATGAAGATTTTCGTAAAGTCTATGAATCAGAATATATTCCTGAAGACAATCAAAAAGATATTCAAATTCTTGAATTGTTATTTGAAAAGTTCAATATTGCACATCCATCTGACTTTAGAGGACACAGCTTAAGCGTTGGAGATATCGTTGAACTTCAAGTTGTAAATGAAGAAGATTCAGTTTATGACTTTGAAGAAGAAAAAGAAGTTCAATTGATTTGTGACAGGAACTATTATATTTGCTGTAATTGCGGTTGGCAAAAAATTGACTTTATATTAACTAAAGAATACATTGAACAAGCAGATAGCAAACTTTATCAACAAATGAGGGGTTAGGAGGAAATATGGAACGTTTTAACATTTTACTTGAAATTGATTGCGACCCGATGAATCGTCATCAAGAAGAATTTGGCAAATATATCTTTAACAGAATTCTTTCACAAGAATATCAAAAACCTAACTTTACGGTTTTTGGAAACTGGGGATGGTACATCACAGTTAACGAAGAAGAACAAACTAAAATTAAAGAATTCCTAACAAGGCAATATGATGCCGGAAATCTAAGATACGCTGGATGGGGAAAGCAAGAGGAGGACAAATAATGGAACTTGACAAACGTCTCACAGAATTGGAACATAACTTTAAGAATACATTAGCTTTCAGTTACGTTATTGATTATTCAACAGAATCTGGAACTCCTAAAGAAAGTTCAGAACTTGGAACAATCAAAGTTGAACACGGAAAAGCAGTTTTTCGTCGAGAAAAAGACTTACATAAGTATGAATATGAGATTCAAGAAATCGATAAAGACAATATGGGCTTTAAGTATACTTGTGGTCCACTAATCTTTCATTTTAGAGTCCATCCAAATGTCGATAGAATTCCTTTTGGTGGAGATGTCAAACAATTAGATAAAGACCTGCACTATCGAGTTCTTGAACATGGTTTGCCATTCAAATTTGAATTTGCTGAATATGATGACGTGACGTATTATTACTACAAAGGAAAGATTTATGAAGAATTGTTCTATATAGGAGACTAACATGATATTTACAGCTAGAGAAGTTTCAAACGAAGCAGTTAAAGTTTTAGTTTCTTTGAATCTAAACAATGAAGAATTTGAAAAGGTAAAGTACTTAATACGTAATTCTGTGGGTTTTCTTCATCGAATTTCACGAGAAGATGAACAAGAATCAACGTTTATTGCTCAATGCAATTATGTAATTTGTGATGCTGAGAAACAAACAGACAACAAAGAACTAGCAATTGCAGCTGATTGTCTAAAAATAGCAGCTCTTAAATTCATCAAAGAGAAGAATCAACAACTAACAACAATATTGGAGGAACAACAATGAAATCAAGAATTGAATGTATTCGATATCTCTTTAGAGACAATTCAAGTTTTTCTAAAGACAATTTAGACATTAATATAGAAATATTTGAAAGAGTCTATCATGACTTACAACAAGATGAGTCACGACTAAGAATGAAAGCTAAATCTGGAGAGAAAGCAATAAATGAGTATCATGATTTTCTTGTGAATTTTGATTCACTATTAGAAGATTGGTATTTCGATGAACTTTCTGAACATTGCGAACATCAGGAAGTAGAAAAATCAGATGAATCATATTTTACACCTGGTCCAACAGGAGAAGGAGTTGAATATGAATATCAAGTTATAACATGCAAATTTTGCGGAAAGGAGTTAGAAAATGACTAATTTACTGGAATTCATGGGAGTTCCACAAGAAGAAAGATTTACAGAACTACAGAAGAAAGATTTTGACACAATCATTACAACTATTCGAAAAGATTTAGCTGAAGAAAACTTCCATATTACTCAAGAATTCTTTTCAAATGGCTATCTTATTCGAGATGACCACAAAATATGGATTTTTTATGTTAAAGAATGTCCTGACTGGAGATTCGGAGTTTGGATTGACAATTGGGGTATATGGGCAAGCAAAAGACAGAATACAACTGATGAAGATTATTATCAGATTCAAACTTTTGCTCAACATGAAAACTATATTGATAAGTTTAAACCTTCTGTATCTACACTTTTAGTTAAAGAGCAGCTTTACAAAGGAGACGTCAACAAATATAATCAAGACTTTCACTGGGCTCAAGAAGAAAGAAAACGTATGTTTAGATATATTCGAGATTTTCCTGCATTAGCTTGGTATCAAGACACACACTATACAGACTTAAAGTTTGAATATGTTAGCTTAGAAAAAGCACAAAAAGAATTTGAAGAAAGCGAAAAGGAACGACTTGCTTCAGAAGATGATTATGAACAGCAAAAGAAAGAAGAATATGACTTTGTTGCTTCAATTCTTAAGAAGAAATATAAACGTTACAAAATCTTATATGACTCCAACAGTTTTCCTTGTTATACTGTAATAATAGAAGACGAGAAATTGAGACAATGGAATGACTTTTTAACTGATGAAGAAGAGAAACAACTGAAAAAGATTCGATCAAAACATAATAAGTATAATGGAGCGTGTTTTATGAATAATGCTCTATATGTAAAATCAATAAATGAGGTAGAAGATGAAAACAATTAGCAGAGAAAAATTCAACGATATTTTAGTATTATCATATGACCTTTTTAGAAAAAGAACTCACATGAAAATCAACGGAATGTGTGATTATTCATATGATGTTGATGAGTCAGAAGACACGATAGAATCACGTCTTTCGTACTTAGATTATTTAATCAATGAAAAGCACTTCAATGAATCAAACTTCTTACCACAAGAAGACTACATTACAATCAGATTCTATTATACTCCTGGAACGACATCAGAAGAAATTGCAGATGCTTTTACAGATTATATTAAAGACCTGTCATATGAAGATTTTGAGCAACTCTTAAAAACTAAGAAGCTTGATTTTCACTATTCATAAAGTCATAGAGGTCTTCGAAAGAATGACAATCAGGGTGTGTTCCGTCTAGCAAAATGATGTTTTTATTAAACTTATCCCAATCTTTGTCACATTCACATAACCAATAACCGAAGTTGTCATCTTCATCTTGTAGAAGTGAATAGACTTCACGAAATAGATTTGACCCAAAGCTGAAATCAAGTCCAAGAAAATCAGTTTCAATTCCGAATTTTTCTGCATTTTCTCTCATAAATGAATCTAGTGTTGAAAGATATTCATCATCTTTTTGGTAAGCATTAGCTAATCTTATAAATTGCTCTTTTGTTAAGTTCATAATTCCTCCTAAAATAATTATACATCTTTATTGTCAAAAAGTACATCTAGAAGCTTCTAGATGATTTCTAGAATCAACTAGCGACTTATAAGAATAGTTTATATGTTATTTGAAAAATTCTTCTAGAGATATCTAGAATATCACCAGAAACTTTGAAAGTAGTTAGTCGATAAACTATATGTTAATTTTCTAAAGTTTCTCAGAAGTCATCTAGTGAATTCTGGCAATAAAAGTTTCACTATTTCAATTTTAGTCAAAAGATGATATAATCAAAATATGGATGATTGGCAAAAATTATTGACAGCACGTTGGCAAACACTTCCAGAGAAGTTTGTTATCTGCATTGATGCAAAATCTTTTTCTAAAGATGAAATCATCGAACATATCAAACTAAAAGATGAAATCTATGAAATCATTAGTAAGTGTGAACGAGAATACTTTGATAGACTCAAAGATGGTTCTTTAATTAAAATACTTAAGGAGGACAACAAATGATATACTACACAAGCGATTTACATTTTGGACATAAAAACATTCTAAAATGGGAGAATAGAAAATGTTCTACTGTTGACGAGATGGACAAAATGCTGATTGACAACTGGAATTCTAAAGTCTTAGAAAATGATGAAGTATATGTTTTGGGAGATGTTAGTTTTTATCAAAAATTCGACAAGAACCGAGAATTGATTCAAAGTCTTCATGGGAAAAAGTTTCTCATTAAAGGAAATCATGACTTTGGAATCACAAAGTATTGCAAAGATTTGTTTGAAAAGATTCTTCCTTACATGGAAATTAAAGATGAAAATAGAGAAGTTATGCTCTTTCACTATCCAATTTTTAACTGGAACAAACAACAATATGGAACGTATCATTGCTATGGGCATGTTCATTCTAATGAGGAGTTTCAACTAAACATCAAAAATTCATTTAACGTTGGAGTTGATGTAAATAATTATTTTCCTGTTACATTAGATGAACTTATAGAGAAACAGAACGAATCTTTCTGATATGAGACCCATGTTCGTCAGAAATTGAACGAATGTAATTAGCGATATAGCAGCTATCTGAAATATCAGGAGACCTACTAAGAAGTGCTCTTACTTCTGCTTTAGGACAAACTTTAGGTTCCTGTCCATCATAGTTGACCTTATGAGCTTGAAGTTCTCGTCTTAGTTCTTCATAAAGAGGAATTTTGTAGTAAATCTTAAGATGTCCGTCATCTAAATCTCTAGAAAGTTTGTAGATATAGGAACTTCTATTTTTTCCTGTTGCTAAGTATTCAGTAATTCTCCAGCCTTTAATTTGCATTTGACTTACTAATCCAACTCCTACGCCATTCTTTTCTATTGCTATATTTCTTGCTTCGTTTTTTGTAAACCTATGTTTGCTTGCAAATGTTTCAAGTTTATCTGCATATTGACGTGCAATCGGAACGTCAGAGTTCTTATCAGCCTTAAGTTCAATTTGGTCTGCAATGACACCGTTATCAATGAGTGTTGCAATTGTCGCATCGCCTCCTGAATCTGCGACATCTACACCAATAAACTTATTAAAGACAATTTGTCCATTTTCTGTTTTTGGTTCTGGCAATTCGTAAATAATACTCTTAGATAATATATCACTTGTAAAGAGAGAATCAGAATCATCAGAATAGTTCCAGTCTCCTTCATAAAGACGTTTTCGTTGTTTAGGTTCAAGAGATTTTAGATTTTCAATGTATGAATCAGGCAAGAACGGGTTGTCATAACATGTGAGTCTTAGAAAACATCGATATGCGTCAATCTTCTTGCCTTGTTCATCGACTGTTTGACCAATTTTCCATTCCTGAAATTCTCCGCCTCCAAGATTTTCGTAAGGGTCATAAAATTGTTCTCTTAGAAAATTCTGTGAAGGGTTACATGAAAGAAGAATCTTTCCAGGACGTTTATACATAATCGAAGCCGGACCACGTCCGATACGAGATTTAGCAATTTGATAAGCTTCAAATGCAACTTCACCTGCCTCGTCGATATAAGCATCATCAATGTTTGTTGAGCCTAATCTTTGAAGGTCTTCATCACCTCTAAGGTCAAGTCCTAGAAAATGTATTCTTGAACCATTCTTAAAAAGAATTTCTCCTCCGAAGTCATTGATACGATAATCCCATTTATCATCTTTTTGTCCGGGTTTGCGCTCATTTAATCCTTCTCGTTTAAGTGTTTGTTTCATTTCTTCGAATGTGGTTAAACGAAGAGCTGCAGTCGTCTTTCGGCAGATTGCACAACGATAACCTGGGTACTTTTTTGAAAGAACTAAAACAGAATAACAAATTGCAGAGCTTTTTGACCCCCCTGCCGCTACGATCCCCCGATAAGAATTTCAGTGTACTTCGGGTTTCTCATCATATCAAGAACTTCGAGTTGTTTTCTACTGAGATTCATTCGAGGGATTCTCCTTTCTGAGTTTTTCTAACTCTTTTATTTTATCTTCTTTCAAATCAAATCCTTTTTCATTAAGTGACTTTCTTTTAGCTTCTAAATAGCGTAATCTTATGTTTGATTTCCACATTGCTTTTTTAGTATTTTCACGATTCTTTTTCTTTACATCTGGCCTAGCCATAGCTTTTCTAGTTTGAACTATAATCTTCATTCGATGCTCAGGGTCTTTCATTTTCTCTTTCATGATTTGAGACATTTCTTTTCGTTTATCTGCATCTTTCATTCTTAAAGAACCTTTTAGCGATTTCTTTCTAACTTCAGGATTTACCATAGCTTTTTAGTTGCTCTTGAAATGTTTTGTTTATATTCATCAGACATTTTCTTTCCTTTATTCCATGGGATGCTTCCTTTTTCCCAATGATAAGATTGGTCTGAATATTCTTGGGGCATAAACCAGATATTATATTCTGGGTTTTCGTTCTTAATATGTTTGATTTCTGCTAATGCTAATTCTTCATTTGAATCACACCATTGTATGATTTCAATTTTGAAGTTTTGAATTCCATACTTTTTAATTGCAGATTTCAGATGTTTGCCAGAACCGTAATAATTCTTATCAAATTCAGAACGTCTATGTTTTCCAATATACGTTTTGTTATTTATAAGATTTGTAGTTCTGTAAACGTAACCAAACATATTTTATTATATCACATCTTCTTGAGATTGAACCTGCCCATCCGCCTTATGCTTTGGATCGATAATAGTAATTGTGATATCTTTACTATCAAAGAAGCCTGGTGCTGTATCGATAACTACTCTATCACCGTAAGCTATCTTTTGAATGAGCTCTATTGCTTTTTTATCTCCCTTTAGAGCATCACCAATTAAGCTTCCTGCAATTGCTGATGCTGGAGTTTCATCATCTAAAGAATCAAACCACTTAGGTTTAGTTTTAATTAAATCAGATAGAAGCTTAGGATTTTCTAAAAGTGATTTGAGCCTAGAAGATAAGCTTTTCTCTTCAGATTGCGATTCTATATTATTTGTTTCTGTTAGTGACATTTCTTTTTCCATATTTTTCCTTTTCGAATTAGCATAAGAGATTTTTGACCTTTTCCATAGTTGATACTCCACCATTTTTCGATTAAAACTTTTTGTTCTTCAAGAGGAATTACCAGCAAGTCTATTTTATCTAAAACTGATTTTATGAATTCATCGTGACCTTTAAGAGTATGATATGTATTATATTGAATGTTGATTAGTTTGATTTTTTCTTCTAATGTAAGAAATGAACTTTCTAAGATAGCAGCAAACTCATCCATTCCTTGAAATTCGCTTGTTTTTTTAGAATCTTTTTCTAAAGAAAGTTCTTTAGAACTAAACGGTGATATGAATCCCATAGTCATCCATTCAACATACATTCTAAAATGGGGTTCATAAAATTGGTCATAACATCTCTGATAAGGGTTGTTAGAATTGTTAATTGTTTCGATTGCTGCTATGAGATTAACGATTTTATATTTAATTGTGCTTGCTGATTTTAGACAATGAATCATATCAAGCATTTGACGTTTTGCTTTCACTCGTTTTTGAGCTTCAGCTAAGTATTTATCAAAATTACAAAGAGCTTCACAGTATTCTGGAAATGTAATGTAATAGCCACGTAAACGAGTTTTTCCTTTAATGCAATCGAAACTTGTTATATCAACGCCACGTTTTTTTAAGTTATTAAGATGCGTTACAAGAGAAGTCATTTCATGATTTAACGTTCCATTGTCCCATTTGATAGTTGGGTCGACATTCATCTCATCAAAATTTCGCATTTATAATAATCTTTCATATGTTTTATGTTTTTCTTTGTACAAAACAAAAGAAGAAATCTATATGTTTTCTTCATTTCGTCGTAATACTTATAGCGTGGATAGACTAAAGCATGAAGTGACCAATGTTCTACATATTTTTGAACCTTCTTATTGTTTTTCGTTAAGATGATACAATCATAGTAATCAGAGATTTCTGCAATGTCGATTAACTCATGCATATAGTCTTGACATCCTGAGTTAAAGAGAACATCTTCATCGATTAGAATTGCTCTTTTCTTGCTGTGGCGGTCGATAATATCTTTTTTCTTTTCTTGTTCCACTTACTACCTTTCAGCGCCATTTTAACAATACCATAAAAACTTAGTTTTGTAAACCTTTAAGCTTGTGTTTTAGTTCCTTCTCAAGTTCTTGAAGTTCTATAACGTTAACTTTTCTGTTTTTAGATAATTCTGTTTTAGCAACAAATTCTTCTCCATATTCTTCGATAAGTCTTTCTTTGTATTTTTCTAGATTTCCATGTTTTATAACATTACATTCAAAACAGTTAATTTGGCAGAATTCAGGAAGCCATCGAGTTGCTAAATAGCTTCTTCTTACATAATGTCCTATTTGAGATTCTTCATAGCTGATTTTCTTTCCACAAATAAAACATTTATTATAATGTAAAGTTTGTTTCTGAAGCTTTCTAGTATATTCTGAGAATAACTTATCACAATTTTGTATAAGTTTATTTTTATCATCTTTTGATGTTTTTCTAACTTTCTTTGGACGATTAAAACATTGCCAATTTTGGTGTTTATCACTTCCACACCATTTACAAACTTTACCTACTTTAACTCCGTTAATCCATGGCATTATTGTATTTCATTTAAGTTTAAGATTTCTTGTACTGTATCTGCTTGAAGAGATTGTTTTTTCTTATCACTTAAACATGTTATTCCACCTTCAACTTTTCCTGGATAACGTGCCGCATAGATTTTCGTATATGCATTTTCTATAATTTCTGCTTCATGATAATGCATAACACCGAGTTCAACTTTTTGAACAACTTCTAGCGGTTGATGAATTTTACAAAAGTCAGCTTGAGAGCCAAACCCTTTCTTTTCTCCAAATTGTTGAGGAATTCTATATTTGTCAATATGGACTGTTTGAGAAACACCGACATAATAATAATCTCCCTCGCAACGAAGAACATATAAACTCCAACTTGTAAATTTGTCTATACGTTCTTCAAAGCTTTTCATTATTTAAAGATTCCCTTAAACTGTCCTAAATTATCTAGATGAGAAGGAGGAGTCCAACCTTCAGGTTTAACGAGGTCAATTCCTCCAGAGTTTGGACGTGTTGGTTTTGTTCCTCTGACTTTCTTCATATTTGCTTTCATCACTGTGCTAAAAGCATGACGAATATCTACATCTGCGTTGTAAAGAATTCCAAGTGCAAAGATACACAAATCAACTAAACCGTCAACAACTCCATCAGCATCATGGTCAACATTTGCTGCATTCATTGTTTCTGAAAGTTCTTCCAAGCAACAACTAAGTTTGAAGTTAAGAATCTCTTTTGTAAGTTTAATATCGCTAAAACCATATTTGTCATTCATCTGTTCGATAAGTGTGACGATATCTACATTATTTTTCTCCATTTTCTTTCTCCTTTATTTCGATATGTGTGTGAATCCAAGGTTCATTCATTATAAGTGAACCTAAATCTAATTCGATATCTACAATTTCTAAACCTTGTTTTTCAAATACTCCTTTAATGTCTTGTTCAATTGAAGTCTGTTTATTTTCTAAATCTTCAACGAGTTGTTCGTAGTCCATTTTTCCTTCTTTCTTTTATTATTTCTATTATATTATAATCATAAACATCATGTCCATTTTGAGCTATATATTTTTCTGTAAACTCATAAGAACCTAAGAATTCATTTAAGGTCATTTATTACTCCTCATCGCTTGTTCATTTTTAAGCCAATCTTTACATGATTTTATATCAATGTCTTCTACAATTTTAAGTAGGAGTTCTCTGTTTGGAAGAATATAGAGAGTATAAATATCATAGAGTCTCCAGTCTTTGTCAAATACACCTTTAATTAACATTTCATATTCATGACGATGTTGTGTATCTCCAAAGCAAAAATGGAGTACATCAAAATCTTCACCATAGTCTTTTTCTAAACGTTCACGTTCAGTTTTGTAAATTGCAACTGAGCGAAGAACTCTTAAACTTCGAAATAGATTGGTTGGTTGAAGTTCAACTGTAGATGAATTAGGATTAAGAATTGTGATTCCGAAATGCGCTTCTGTTAATTTCATTTCTTTTCTCCTAGTTTATGAATATTGTAAAGTTTTTCATAGTTCTGAATAATACCAAGAATCTTATCAACGCATTCTTCTGTTGAAAGTTCTGAAGTATTTAGAGTTACGATTAAAGCTCCATGTTTTTTATGATTTTCTAAAGCTTTTATAAAGCATTCAGTATCTAATTCAAAATCAATGTCCTCGTGATTTGTTTGTTCTTTTCTTTTTTCAAAATCTTCCTTTGAACAGTAATGATAAGCTATCATATGAAATGGGTAAGCAATCATATAATCTTCTGCTTGCGATGTAAAATTATGTCGTTTGTATCTCATATCATAAGCCTCTAAAGAAAGAGTTCCCCTATCATAACAAAGTACAAATTGGTTTAATCGTTTTGCTAATGCTACTTTTGTTGTCGTCTTTCCAGATCGATCCAGACCTTCAAAATCAATAATCCACATGTTTTTAGGTTTATAGCTCATATTTCCTCCTTTAATTGTTGAACTAATTCTAAACCACATTTAAACGTTCTTTCTTGTGCTTTTGGGTAGATTTCTTTGAAGTCTGTGTCTTGATTTCCGAGCTTAAATTCACGATTGATATAAAGTAGAACGTCAATTGTATCAGCTAAGTTAACTATCAAAAAAGCAATCTTGTCCTTGCTAAATTCTTTATACGCGTCTCCAAAGTATTCTTTAGATAATATTGTTTCTAATTCATGTTCTTCAACTATCTTTTTAATTTCAGGAGATTTTTCTTTGATATGGTGTGGAATATCTCCCATTCCTCCTTCAGTATATTCAAACATATCATGAATTGAAGCTAACCCTAAAGCATTTCTGTAAGTTGTAGTGTCTACTTGAAAATATTGACAAATAATAATAACGATTTGTGTTACGATATTTTGATGTTCACAATCATTTTCTGATTTGATAAAGTTTCGAGTTGACCAACGAGTGATTTGTGTTCCTTTATAGAGGTCAGCATCAAAACATTTTTTAAGAATCCAAGCTATGTCATTATGTTTTGATGTATCATCCATTATTACCTCCATTTATTTAATTATAATTCAAAGATAAGAAAAAGTAAATACTAAGACCATATTTTTTTGAAATTCTCATAAATTGATTGAAACCATGACTTCTTTTCTTCGGGATGAGTGCCATTGAGATTCTCACGCTTGCATGGATAGACAAAATCATCTAATCGCCAATCAAACTTATCATCTTGAGGTTCAGGTAAATAAAGATTAGTTGAACGTTCTTTTCTAGCATTGAGTTGATAAAATTTGTTTTCTTGATCGATGTCAATCAAATGAAGTTCTTTTAGTTTCGGGTAAACTTTAAGAATCTCATTCCACATCTTCATTACGATAAGATTGTCTTCTTTAGGTTGAATGTTTCGATCGATTCTTTGTTTAATAACTTTAATTAGAGTCAACCAATTCATGCTCATAAAGTATTGTTGTTCAGTTGACTTTGGAAGAACATATCGAGCATCCATAGTTGAGACTTTCTTTGAATCAACTAATTCTTTGTAAATTTGTTTTTGTTCGTCACATGTTTTAACATAACGTTTAAAGAGCTCTGGGCTATTCATGATTGATTCCGGAACCATGATGTTGTCTTGAGCTAATGGTCTATCACCTGTGCAAACTGCAGAAAATGTAATTTCTCTGTGTCTCAAAAAGTGACTTACTCCAACATAAGTCATTCCTGTTACCAAGAAAGTAAAACGAAAAGTCTCCATAGAACCAGGAAGATGCTCACCTTTGAACATTCGAATAAGAATATCTTCTTTTTCTTCGTCAGTGTGTTCTTTAAGCCCCCAAGTCGCATCAACAAATTTCGGAATATAATCTTTTAATTGGTCCCATGTAAGATAAGAACCTAGTAAAAGTTGAACTCTTAAAAAAGCTTCTAAACAATTGTATTCAGTTTTAATTGTAGTGTCAAGAATGTTTGATGATTTGTGTTCAATCTTAGATAATTTTTCGTTTCTGGGCATTATTCTAACTCCTTATTTCCTAAATCGAATACATTTTCTCCTGAAACATAATCATTTGCTTCTTCTTCATTTCGAATACAGTTATCAGCAGCTGATGCAAGCATAATGTTCATTTTTTGTCGAGAACTGTTGTCTAAGATTGTAATTTCGCTAACTTTATTACTAAAGACGATATTTTCTAAAGCTTTGTAGTATTCTTCTTTAGCGAGTTGAAATTGTTCAAAATCAATTAAATGAGATGAATAATCAGCTTGAGCATTCAACCATTTCATTAAAGCTTTTTCAGCTTCATCTTTAATTTCTTTACTTTTGATTGAATAACCAATTTCAACTAAAACTCCTGAATCTCTAAATGAGATGTCAGCAAAAATTCCATCACAGCTATTGATTCCCTTAAGATCGTTTTGAAAGATTCTTCTAGCTCTATCGATAGTTAATGGTCCATCTCCTAAGTTTCCTGCATCAAATCTCGGTTCAAACAATTCAATATTCGCATTCTTTAGAATTGTTGTGAATGTTTGATAATTCTCTTCTTGCTCTGGACTAAACCATCCTGAGGCATAATACAATTTTTTGCTTTTCATTTTACCTCCTCCATAATTTAATTATAAATCTTTTAGAGGCAAATGTAAATATCAAATTAGAATATCGTCAATTCCATTTTCTAAAGCATCATCGATTGTTTTGCCCTTTTGAGTATTAAAAAACCAAACAAACGGCATTTCGATTCCTATTTTTACAGCTTCTTCTGCCCATCCTCTCCATAATCCTACTTGCTTAACTTGTGATTCGATTCCTTTTTCTTTTAGTTTGTTGATAATGGGAGAATAGACTTTTGCATGACCACAAAGGGTACAATCAGTCGTATAAATAAATGCTTTATTTCGATTTGGATTTTTTAGATTGTCGTTGATTAACATGTTTTGCCTCTTCTAAGATTATTTTTTCTAATTCTTGATACATTTTTTGTCCTGGGTTTTTAGAATCAACTATTTTATTGAAAAGACAGGTTTTATGAAGACAATCATGTTCACAAATCTCACAAATGCATTTAAGCTTTTCTCTTGAGTTCTTAGATAATGTTGCCATATTTTATGTTATAACACATTCTGTTAAAGTAAATCATGATTTTCTGTCATTTTCGCAAGAAGAACAAGGCTTTATTTTTCCATTAGTTAATAGTGACATGATTGTATAAATTGGTCCAACTTCTGTTCCAACTTCCCCTGCAAGAATAAGAGCGTAAGAGAGATGCTTATAAACACAGTATAACATCCCTGTTGTTTTTGCAGCTAACAGATGATTATAAGCGGCTTCTAATGTTCCTACTAATCTAATCATGTCTTCTAATTCTAAAGTATCTTCTATTTCTTTATCACTGCTCAATTCGTCATCGAGAATTCTGGTGTATGCTCTTCTCAATTTTTGTACTTCTAAAATTGATTTTTCTATTGCTTCATCAATTTGCATATTCCCATTTTCCTGTTTCAGTATCAATTATAATAAATCTTTCTTCTCCATAGGATTCACCCCGATTTGTAGAAAATACATCTGTTGAAATAATTTCGTCAACTTCAGAGACTGTTTCTAAAGGAGTATGTCCTACAACTTGTTTAATTGGACGCTCTTTTGTTCCCTGATACATGATTGTTCCATCAATTTGAGGTCTTACCCATAAAGGACCAATATCAGTCCAAAGTCTTCCAAATGACATTTCATTGATTTTATCAACGATTTCTTCTGGTGATAAGTTTTCTAAATGATTCTCTGTCAAGAATTCATCACTAATTCCTGCATGCGAAAAGATAACGTTATCAATTATACAAGCAATTTTAGGCTCAAAGTTTCTATAGTATGATTCTGCATATGTTTCTCCACTTTTAACATTTCCTGTAACGGGACTATGAATCAAATAAGAGACTTCATGATTACCAAGAAGCCAGATAGTTTTCGGATGAACCGTCTTAAACCAAACCATGATTCCATTGTGAGCTCTATAATCTTCTGGTGTTGCATAAAAATCATCTATGTTGTCACCTAACTGAATAACAGTTAAAGGAATGTTTTTCATTGCATAATCTTGAATGATTTCATCTGCACGTTCGAAAATCCAAGGTTTCAAGTGAGTATCACTTATTATTAGAATTTTTGCCATTTTGTTTTTCCTTTCTTATTTTCCAAACTTTCTTAAGTGCTTCTGACCTTTTGATTGATATTTGCCGAAGCTCTTCGTTTGTCTTTTTATTTCTAGCAATTTCTCTGCTTCTGTTTGCTTTTTCTATCGATTCTTTTGTATGATGTTTTCCATAAAATCCATTTTTCTCTCCAAAGTTTCCTTTATGAGATTCAGATAAATGTTTTTTATGTTCTTTAGATAACGTCTTACCTTTGTTCCATGCTTGTCGACCTGTTCTAGTTTTTGACCACTGTAGTTTTGTCTTAGGAGAGTGTTGTATTCTTTCTTCATCATAAGATTTCATTCTATTATATTGAGGATTCAGTTGCATAATAAACTTTTTCTCTGTTTCAGCAGCATTATCAAATCCTTCAACATATTTTAGAATTTCTCTATGAAAGTTTTCTTTACCGTATTTTTTAATTGCTTTCTTGATATCAACTCCTGAGCCGTAGTAATTGTTCCAACTAGAAATCAGTCTTTTTCCTACATAAAAATCACCAGTTATTAAGTTAGTAATTTTATAAATATAGAATTGCTTATTCAAGTTTACCTCCTTAACGACCTGTTAGTTTTATTTTAATCTATTTAGTTGACTTTGTAAACCTGTCTTTTCAAACTTAATAAAATCGTTGATTGTAGTTAAACATTCTTGAAGCGTCAAATTTTTGTTTTTCGTTTTTGATTTCATTACTTCATTAAGTTTAGATAATAGCTCATTAGAACCTTGGATTCTATATTTTTCATACTCACGATAAAGTTCTCCTAATTGAAATGGTGTAAGAATCAAATTCGATTTATTGTTCTTATAACAGAAGACATGGTCAACTAAAGTAGAATCAAAGTTAATTTTATTAGCAAATTTTTGATAGTCTTCTAATGTGATATTCATTCTTCTCCTTCATTCTTTACAAAATATGTAATTTTGTAGCTATCATAACCTTGTCCCAACTCATCAAGTTCATCTATCATTTTGTCAAAATTACGTGGACAATGTCCTAAACGGGTTCTTGCAATTCTTCGTAAATGCTGTTCTGCTTGTGCATATTTTCTAAAGACTCCGAAAAATTCAGATTGTATTGAACTTTCATTCCAAACTATATAACCTTCTTTCATTTGAGCTCCTCTTGATTTTCTCTAGCTATGTCTGATAGGTCTTGAAAGAAATTTGCTTCCATAATGTCCAAATAGATATCGTAAAGTTTATCTCCTGTTGTAGAGTTTTCTTTTGCTACTTTCCAAAGAGTTTTAGTTTCTTCTTCATTTAGAAAGATTTTCATGCTCCCTCCACAAAGTTGATTAAATCTATTTCTGATTTGAAGTTCTTATTTTCTAATTCTGTCCAGAAAGCTTCTTGAGCTTCTTCATCTAGACTTTCGATATCTCTTAGAAATCTTCCGTAAAATCCTTGACTTCTTGCAAGATTGATAAAAAGCTGTTTTATTTGTTCTCGTTTCATTTGACCCTTTCAATCATATCGTCAATTTCATCTTGTGTAAATTCTCGTTCAATTTGAGTTTTCAAAACTGAATATCTACGAATTACGTTTGAATATTGTGTTTCTGAAAGTTTTGCAGCTTTTGCAGCATGTTGCCATTCAGTAATCATGTTATAAACTCCGCTTCTACGAACTTTTTCGTATTTGAGCCAAGCTGTCATTAAATTGTGATTCATTTGAGTTTCTCCAAGTTAAACTTATAAAGTGGGTATGTGCAATAACCGCTTTGTTGATATGCTCCTGTGAATTCACCAAGCTGATTTTCTTTGATGAATTCTTCAGCTGTTGGATTGTTGTTAGTATCTACAAATCCATATTCTTCTTTTAGAGGAATGTCAAGATTTGTAGTTAAAACTGCAACTTGTCCTTCGCGGTCATTATTTAAGATAATTGCTAAATTATTGTTTGTTGAATAATTTGTTTTGATGATGTTGACGTTATATGTTCCATAAGGTGTTTTGTAAATCATGCTTCCTCCTGTTGGAAGTCCATTTCGTTTTTATCTACAATTTGACTTGCAATATCATTAAGACGAAAATAGTAATCCTCCATATCTTTTCGAGTCCATTTTCCATCTACGTAAAAGATGGTTCGAATTTCATCACGTGTTCTATTGATTGAATTCCAGATAAGTTCTACTTTAATTGCTTCTCTCATAATTACTCCTTTACATAATTTGTATAAAGATTGTTAATCATTAACGAATTTTCTTTCAAATAAGCTTGATTTTTTGTAAGCTTTGAATCAAATTCGTTTAATGCTCGTAGAACTTCTTTACAATAGTTCCATTCTTGGTCAACTTCTTTAATTGCTTTTTTGTAATCTTTAAACCAAGATTTACAAGCATCTAAAGAGTTAAGATTTTTTGGGTCATCCAATTGAGGAAAGATTTCTCGAATCTGCTCAATTATTGATGTAAATTGATTCATTTTAGCTCCTTTGCTATATTAGTAGAACCAACTGGTTCCTAATATAATTATATTACAAAGTATCAAAAAAGTAAATACTTTTTTCGATATTCGGAATACTTTGTGTCACATCACAGGAGATATCTCTGAGCTTTAGAAAATCTTCATGTATAAGAACTATCACAATATGAGCTAGAAGTATCTTAGAGATAATTCTGGAACGTCTGAGAAGACTTTTTGAACTCATTGGCATCATTCATCGCGTTTAATATAGCTAGATAGTTAATAATATCTCCTGTCTTCTCTTGCAGAAGTTGAGAATCGCATGGAACTTTCTTGAATATGATGTCTCTTAAGCTTACTAGATGCTTTAAGCAATACATAAAAAGAACTTCTTCCATAGGACGTCCTGACATGTCAGAACCTTCTTTGAAATTATTTAATGGGTCATCATCTGGAGTATATTCTTTGCTTTTGTGTATAAGAGTGTTTTTGCATCGTTCAAAAGTTGCTTCTATTGATTTATCAAAATCTTCTCTATTCATTAGTCATCCTTAACATTAGCATTATTTTGTGTTACGTTATCAGCCATATTCAAAATATCATCGACTCCTTCTTTACATTGTTTTTCATCATTCTTAAAGAGAACACAGACTTTCTCAGCTGTTGTTCTAACTTTATTATTTTCTAAAACTGCATGAACTATCGATGTGATTGCAACACCTAGTAGAAATGATAATCCCATTTTTAGAATCTTATGAGCAAGTTTTTGCTTGCGTGTTTTACGAGATTTTTCTCTTTTCTTAGGAATAATGATTTCAGGATTCATTAAGTGCTTTCTTGAATGCTTTTTGATATTTTTCATTAGGAAGAATCTTTTTGATGTAAAGTACTTTATCAGGGTGACGTCTTCCATCTTCGGTTAGACGTTCATCTAAATAATCAGGATTATATTGAACGAAATAGCAACATTCAGCCTCAGTAATCCAAACATTCCACTGAATTTGACACATGATATGTTCATCAATTTTTTCATGACAAGATTCATGATGTTTGAAACCAAAGCACTTAATTTCACAAATTTCTTTGATTCGATCTTCATCAAAAATGACTCCATCAGGAGAACACCCAACATTTTCTATGTCAGTTCTAAGAACAAATCCTACTTCATCAATTTTTAGAGTCTCATCATAAATGCCTTGTTGAATGAGTTTTTCTCTTAGAAGATAACGCGCATCAGGTTCTAAGTCTAATCCTCGTTTTGCTGCTTTGCTAACTGGTCCCGAGTATCTTAAGGAATTAGTTGCATGTTTGAATGCTTGTTGAAGAGCATAAGTTTTTCCGTGTTTAAGAAGGTCATAACTCAAAGTACCACTAATTGTTCTTTGCTTTACTTTGAACCATTCAGGTGAGCTTTGCTTAAAAGTCATAATTTCATAATTCATCGATTTGTATCTCCACTCTTGGGTTGTCTCTATCAAGTTGAGCATAAGCAGAAAACTGTTGAATAATCTTCCAGTTGTCATCTTTTAGAAAATGTATATCAACTAATAGGTCGTTGATAGATTCTATCTTGTTAGAAATATCTGTCTTTCGTAAATCAGGCATAAAAAATTCATAATGTATATGAATTGGAAAGTCAATATTCTCTTCTTTTAGTTTTTCAAGTTGTTTTTCTGCTTGTTTATGCCACTTTACATAGCTGCTTGATGGAAATGAACGCCCTGTTTTTCTGTTAGTTATTCTGCTATTCTTTTTTGAAGGCACTCTTCCGATTAAGGTAAAATTGTACATTACAATACTTTCTGAGAGATTCCCATATTAACGTTTACTTCATTGATAAGAGAAGCAATTTTTCTAACAGCAACAAAGTTTCGTTCATAACGATTAAAGATAACTTGTGTTTCTTTAAGAATTGCTTTAGCTTTTATGACATCATCTTGTGCATCTTGAACTGCCTGTTGGCAAAGAACCCAAGAAGAACGATCTCCTTCAGAGAGTAATTCTTTTCGTGCTTTTAATTCAATTGACTTCAGTTTGAATTCTGCTTCGATTCGTTTTGCTCGCGTTTGTGCTTCATCATAGATAATTTCAAGTTTAGCGAGCTTGTTTTCGATTTCTTCCATCTTATAGGGAAGAGTTGTTAAAAGCTTTTCAACTTGGTCTTCAGAAAGTTTCGGAAGAAGGTCGATGTTTCTTAAAAGCTCATCAATTGGAATTGAAGCTTTTTCTTCCTCAACCTTCTTGATTTTATTATCTATCGATTGAAGCTCGTTCATTAAAACTGAATCTCGTCCCAGTTAACTTCTTCATCAAGGACTTCGTCACTTGGTGCTTCTTCTTGATTTTGATTTTTATTAGAAAATTTGTTTAGGTAAATTGAGAAAGCTTTAATTTGAAGTGTTGAAATTGTTTTTCCATCTTTCTCATAAGAGTGATTTTCTAAACTTCCTTCAACTGTAATCTGATTTCCCTTCTTTACAATCTTTTCAGCAGTTGAACAATTCTTCTCACCGATTAGCGCAATTGCAAAGAAATGTGGTTTTTCTTCTGACCCGTTCCAAATGTTTTGACAAATAGAAAAAACGCCAAGCTTGTCAGTTTTCTTTTCAAAATCACGAGCAACGGTTCCTGTTAGTATTACTTTATTTAGATTTGCCATCTAATAACCTCCTTTATTATTTATATTATATCTTACTTTTTAGAAAATGTAAACCTAAGTTGATAAAAGTTCCTCATCTAATTCTTCATCATCCTCATCTTCCTCGATTTTATGTTCAACTTTAGTTTTCAAAAGATTTTCATTTTTGATAGAGTCAATCGAAAGTAAAACTCGTTCTTTAATGTCATCTTTCTCTTCTTTAATTGAAGTTTTATATGCTATCACATTATAATCTGCTAAATCATAATCTTCAAATATATTTCTTGCTCCAGCTCTCTTAATATAAATTGCTTTTTTGTTTGTTTCATTAAGACGTTTAACTAATGTTTTGATAATCTTTTCATCTTTAATTAAGCAGATGTGTGGGATATTCCACCTTGCAATTTCATTGAACTCTTTATTTCGACGAATAAAAATCATATAACTCTCTTCAAATGAATCATATGTCATACTTTTTCTATTCGTCCATTTCATTAGAGTTCATCCTCCTGTTTTGCACCATCGTCATACCACATTCGTAAGTTTTTGTCAAACCTAATGGGAATCTCGTCAAAGAATGGTTTTGTATAACGAGTCTTTTCTTGCTTCATACATAATTGTTTACTTGCATTTCGATAAATTGCATAAGCTTTAGTTGCAACTTGAGGAATTGAGTTTGAACCTGTTGTAGAATCAAGAGTCATATCAGCTCCCTTTTTAACATGTGAAACGATTACAAGTGTTTTCTTATATGTCTTAACAATTCTGTTAAGCTCTTGAACAAAAAGACGTTGACGAATCCACTCATTATCTTGTTTACCAGCTGCTGAAGCTTCAAATAAAAATTGAATGTGGTCTAGGACAATAATATCAACGAAATGTTCCTTAAAAAGATTTTCAAAAAGTTCCAAAGCCTCTTTTTGGTCAAAGTGAGTTTTAATTTCAGAAGATGGAATTAGAATGTGGTCAGATTTCTTAATGTCTTCATAGGGAATAATTTTTCTAAGACGACTTAACATTTCTCCTGTGTCATCTTCAAGAATGATATGAGCAAACTTCTTTTTCTCCCTAATTGCTGAAGCTATAATATTTAAAGCAAACAAACTTTTACCTACACCACTTGTACCAAAGATAAGGACAATATTTGTTGCATTTGGTTTTGCAATACCTCCACTAAAAAAGCCATTTAGTTTTGGGTCAAAAAAACGATACATCGGTGTTAATTCACCGCTTACGTCTGCTTCATCTGCTTCTCTTTCATGATTAGCATAATTGTCGATTGCACCTGTAAGTTTCAATTTGTTAATACCTCCGTTTATAAAATAATTATAAACTAAAAATCAAAGAATGTAAACTAATCATTATCGGAAAGTAAAGATTCATCAAGTTTTTCGTCTTCATCATCTTCGATCTTAGTATTTTCTAAAACCTTTGATTTGCGAAGATATTCTCGATATTGCTTATCATATTCTTTTTGTTTTTTCTCCACATCTGAAGCTTGTTGTTTGGGTTTTAATGGTTTAATTTTTTGAAGACAGTCAACAATTTGTTCATACTTTTCAAATAACATTGCATCTGAATAAATCTTAGGAGCATAAGGAATTTGTCGGTATTCTTGAAGGTTAAATTGAAGAATCAAATCAAAGTATTTATTGAGTCGTTGCTTTGTCATTAAAGGATTTTGAAAATTATCTCCCTCTAAGACTTTAACTAAACGTTTGCATAATTCACTGATACTCCAAATTGGAACATTAAAGCGGTTCAAGATTTCTTTTTCTTTTTCTAATTCAGGTCCATAATTGTCAATTGTATATTTGACTATTGTTGGAAGTTTTCCAGCTTTCTTAAGCTTTTCTTCAAGTTTTTGAATTTTTGCTTTTAAATGCTCATTCTCTTTGCTTAAAGCTTTATTCATTTTTTGAAGATTTTTCATATCTTTGTCATTAGAATCAATTTCTAATTTTGCTTGTTTCATTTGAACCTCCTTATTCAATTTTATATCTTTCCACGTTTTATGTAAACCATCAAACTCAGCTTCATAAAAGTGAGTTGCCCAATTTATCTTGTGCTTGACGATTTCTTCTATTAACTTTTCATTAAACATATAATAATGTGTGTTGAAGAATGGAAATCCTTTTGTGAGATGTCGAATGTAAATGACTTGAATCAATCTCTGTTTAATAAGAGAATATCTTGCATGCTTAATTGAAGAAATTTTGTATGTTACGTCTTTTGATGAGACTTTTAATTTATTGATGTTGAAGTATTTGAGAAGGAATTCATCAGACATTCCCATTTTATGAACTTCTAGTCTTTCAGTTGTAAGTGAAAATTCAATTAGGTAAAATAGAAGAAGACTTGAGACTTGATAATTGTAAACTCCTTTTTGTTTTAGCCATTCTGAGATTTCAAAAAAATCATCATTATTCATAAATATATTATAAACTAAATTGTTATAAATGTAAACTTTATGTTCTTATTCTTATTTTTTTGTTGCTAGGACAATTGAATGACTTTTGCTAGGTCTTTGCTAGGAACTGAAGCTCTAAATAACGACTTTTGCTAGGTCATAAACTGTATGCTGTAGAAACTGTCTGCTGTATAACTTAGATAATATACTGTATATGCGCAAAAATAAGTTTTGCGTGAATTTCTTCTTTTAGAAAAAGTGTGATACAATTAAAAAGTAATAACTAATTTAGGAGGTAGTCAGATGACTATAAATTTGACAGAAGGAATTGAAGATTCGTTTGAGTTTCAAGGTGAAGTTGATGGGAAGATTCAAAAATATAAAGCAATCTATCCGAATTCAAGGAAGCTTAGGGCAATGCAGCTAGCGTATGCTAAGCTTAATGCATTGAATGAAAAAGCAAAGAATGAGATTCCTGATAAAGAGAAAAAGCAGTTTGAAGCCGATGTAAAAGAAGCAACTGATGAAATTTCTAAAGAGTTCAACGAATTATTCGTTCCTTTAGAGGATTCTCTGCCAATCGATGAGTTTATTGATAAACTTCCGGTTCCTGCTAGAAAAAACTTTGAGAAGATGATAACTGAAGACCTTCTTGGAGCGTAGAATCGACTCTGATGACACTTATTCTTTTAAAGGGATGAGTGTTTTCAGTTTAGAAAATAAGTTCGAATTCAAACAATTGTTTCTTAACAGTATCTGATCGATATAAATACTCTCAGAATGACGAGAAGATATCTCAGAAACGTTTTAGTAGCAAAGATGGTATAACTATCGCCTTTGAGCTTAAAACAGTCTCCAGACGTCTCTGGTGATGCGAGAGAAGATTTTTAAGAATGGGCTGCTATGGTAGAAGAAAAGAAACCAGTTAAAGTATTCAAGCTAAAACATCAAAGAAAACATTTTCAAAAAGTCAAAGAAACAGATGACTACTTAAAAGTCTGTATTGTAGTTATGCTTCATTGTCCTCAATATACTCTTGAACAGCTTAGAGAAATGCCATTTCGATACGTCAAAATGATTTATGACAGAATCCAGGCTGAAAGAGCAGAAGATTTTCTTACATTAAATGCGATTGTCAACGGTCCTAACGCTAAAGATGAATCAAAATCAGCTTATAAAAATACCATAGAAGCGCTTGTTAAGCTTACACAAAAATAAAATGTGTTATGATTGTCTTATAAAGGAGAATCTATGAGCAAACGAAATGCATACCCAATCGAATTTCTTCTTAAACTAAAACAAGTTAATCCTGAACGGGAGTTTGAAGGAGAAGATTTGAAAGCTTGGAATGAGTTTTTAGAAGAACAAGCAGAAAACAATTTGATGGAGCAACTTAAGCAGCAAGAATATAAGCCTGCTAAGAAAACTCGTAAAGTTAAGCAAACTGTAAATCGAGTTGATACTGAGAGTTTTGAGAATTTTGACGAAATTGAGAAAAATCTCAATGAGACTGACGAAGCTTCAAGCGAAGACTAAAAGAAAATACTACATTGTTTATAAATTAACTAATTCTCAAGACAAGAAAAGCTACATAGGGGCTCATAAAATCATTTTCGGAAGAGAGAATGATGGTTATATTTGTAGTTCTAAATTGGTTTTTGCTTTAGTAAAGAAGAATCCTGAACTATTTTCTAAAACAATTTTAGCTCGTTATTCAACAGCACGAGAGGCAGACAGAGCAGAAAAACGTTTCATTAGTCAATATGACACTTACAAGCATGGTTATAATCGTTCAAGAGATGGAGGACATTATACCTGTTACGGAAATAAAAAGTATGGTAAAATAAAAATGAAACGGAGGAAAACATGAGTCAACTTTATCCAGTTCGATGTCCTGGAGTCATTTATCGTTATAACTCAGAATCTGGAAAGAAAGAGTTTATGCCTTGCAATGCTCTTCTTTTTAAGCTAAGCGAGGGTGGAAAGTGCGAAACTGTTTGCAGACAATGTAAAACTAAAGTTTTAGCTGTTGTTCGTCAAACGCTAGGACAGGGAGTGATTATTGATGTTCGGCAAGAAAACAACGAAGAATCTTGATTTAGTTTACTATTTTGAAGGACAAGATTCAGAAGAACTTCGCTATTCAATTCGTTCAGCTTGTGAAAATCTTAACGTCAGAAAAATCTTTTTAGTTGGAGATAAGCCTAAGTGGTTTAAAGAAACTGAAAACTCAGTTTATGTGCATTCAAAGATTAACATAGGAACTAATGGATTAGGAAGTATACCGATTTTACATTTGGCTAATCTTTTAAAGTCTGGAAAATGTCCAGATGAATTCTTACTTATGAATGATGATTTCTTCATTCTTAAAAGAATTAAGACATGGGTTAACTATTATCGAGATGAGAAAGATTACGAAGAAAAAGCTAGAAAAAATCATAGCTTTCATTTACGAACTTTTAGAAGTTTAACATTTGTTAATAACTTAGATGGGCATAAGTATAATCTTCATTCTCCAATAAAAATCGAAAAGAAAAATCTTATTGAACTTATAAAAATCTGGTCTACACTTCCTAAACGTGACATAGATTTTAGAACATTCTATGGTAATCTTTACATAAAAGATGCAATTCCGATAAAAGACAATAAGATTACAACAGATGATTTTCAACTTACTGTGTTTGTTTCTACTAACAATGATTCGTTCAAAAATCTAAAAATTGGACGTATTCTTAGAACAAAATTCAATAAACCAAGTTTTGTTGAGATGGTAAAATAAAACTATGATTAACTATGATATAGCAAAATTCCAAGATATTTCAGGAATAGAACTATGCGAAAATCAGATTCGGAAATACCAGAATGCTGAGAATAGAGCGATTCATTTTTTAGAAAATGAACTCGGTTGGATTTTTGATTACAAACCAGAATACGTTGAAAAGGGACAAACAAAGAATCCTTGTCTTTGTCCAAAGACTCTTAAGCGTTTAGATGAAACTACTCTTCTTCCTCCTGATATTCCTCAGGGAAAGATTAAACTTTTCCCGTATGACAAGAAAATGAGTACAATTCCAATCGATCCGGCAAAAAACATATTTACTCTTAAATTAGTTGTTCCCTTAACTGGCAATTCTAAAGAATTTATTTCTGTGAAAACATTAGAAAATATCATGCCTGAAGCTTCTACTAGCTTTGCTAACTTCATTACATCAGTAGAGAGATGCCCAGGTTGGCCAAGCATTTGCGGTTGCGATTGTAATAACTGTATGATGTTAGCAGTAGATGGAGACTGGCTTGATGAACTTCCAGATTATTTCCTAGACATATTGACTGAAATGATTCTCTACTTTATGAGACACCCATTTTCTCTTGAATCACAAGCAACAATTAAAAGTGAATCAGTTGATGGACACTCAGTTAGTTATGATATAACTGATGATTTAGAAAAAATCATAACATCGCAACGATATTTGAATTTTATTAAAGCTTATATGGGACCCTATAGTCCTTACTACAAGAAAGTTCGTTTATACTAATGAAAAAAGTTGAAGTCAAAGATTGGTGTACTATTTATAAGTTCTCTAAAAATGGTTATGGAGATGTAAGCGTAGGTGAAAAAGAAGAAGTTAAGTGTCTTTTTCTATACGGTATGTCTCAAAGTGAGGCAGCATACACCGATATGACTCAAACAGATGCTCATGCCTATTTAGATATCGATAATGAATTTGTTCGTAGACTAATGACAAAAGATTTTAAGACTGAAGCTTACTACTTTGTAATTAACAGATATGGACAAGAAGAATGGTTCAAAATTGATAAGTTAAAAATTGGGAGAACTGTTTTGACAGATAACAAAGACAATAACGTTCATGTTTTTCTGTCAAAATGTGCTAAGTTAATATGACGCGCTTCCTCCCGCGTTGCAAGCAGGACAATAAGACAAAACCTGCATTTAATGTTTACATTGCATTTTAGATGTGATATAATGAAATTAGGAGCATAAGAATGTGCCTTGAAAATAAATTATCATTGGTTTCGTTACATTCCGCTCGTAAATAATAACGCATAAAGTGGTGCCTTGATATATGAAATGTGTCAACCGATATTTACCACTCGCGAAACAGGAGGTAAAATGCAAGAAATTCAAGCTTTCTTAAGAGTTTTTAAGAAACTTCCAGAAGAAGTCATAGAAAATAATAAAAGTTTGATAAGTGTCCCTAGTTGTGGGGTCGTTTTTTATCAACCTCATGAAGAATTTGAAGAAACTGTAGAGTCTGCGATTAAGACAGTATTTCCTGAGACAGAATCATTTTCTAAGACTTTTCATACTAACTGGCAATCAATCTTCGAAAAAGAAGATGAAGAGTTATATGTTGAGCAAGTGATGCATTATTTCTCGACATATGGGCTGGAATTTCTCAATATTGACCCAAAGAACTATGTTTATTTGCCAAATGAAGTTAGCCAAGTTCCTGAGTTAAGAAAGTTTTATTTGATTGAAACAATTTCACGAAAAGAAGCTTTAGAAAAAGTTAATCAAATGATATCAGGAATAGCACTATCTCAACAAACAGTCAATGATATTGTTTCAATCTTTAACTTTTATTCTGAGACTATTTCTTTAGATAAAATAACGAATAAAGACTTAAAGATTAAACTTATTGTTGCAAATAGAATTGTTCCAGAAAATCCTGATGAATGTATGAAGGTTATCAATTATCTTCTTACAGGAAATCTTTCGTTTGTTAAATCAAAAGAAAACATATATTTTTTCGGGTATTGCAATGATATTACAAAAATAAAATACATTGAAAAAATTCTTGAAGAAAGAATAAATGAATTAGCAACAGTTTTCTATCGTTATAAGAAGCACATCATTTACTTGAAACATATTTCAAAGGAAGCTCGAAAGTCTGTCAATTTAATAAGGAGGCGAGCAATTGAACTTTATGTGCCTAAATGTAACGATGAATTCTTAACAACAAAGATTCTTAAAGAACAAGAAATAGAACTCTCTACTTTAACAAATCTTTCAATTTCTAATTTAGTCAAGATTTATAACAAACTTATGTATTGTGCTTTAGCACCAAATATGAACATTGATGCTTATCGAATAAGAAATGGCAAAATCTTTGTTAAGAAAAGTGAACGAAATCTTGATGTGAGTTCGAAAGAAAAAATCTTAGCATGGTGCACAACTATCAGAACAATTATTCAAGAACGTCTTCAATCATCTAATTATCGAATTAGGCTTCCCCGTAACATTGATTTAGCTTTTCCAGAATCAGAAAAGGCTTTTATTGGTGAAATTTCGATTTATTCAACAATTAAACAGCAAGGAGCTAATGTAATAGGAGTAAGTTGGAATGAAGATGAAGATTTGGATTTATCTTTATTGACTTCTACTCAAAAATATGGTTGGAATGGAGTTTGGAGAAATGATAATACAATTCTTTATTCAGGAGATATGACACGAGCTGGAGCTGAAAGTTTTTATCTAAAAACGCAAAATACTCAATTTTTAGTTGAACTTAGTAATTATCGTCAGAGAAAAGAAGTCGAATATGATTTATTCTTTGCTACATCATCAGAAGATGCTTGGAAAGACAAAGCAAAACATTATACAGTTGATTCTAATGATGTAAATTATTCAACAAAACTTTCAATAGATAAAGCTCATCAGCTTCTTGGACTTTATAATCCGAATCAGAATTTTGTATTTTTGAATCTCAAACTTGGGTCTGGGGCGGTTTCATTCCCATCAAACATCATTCAAGATTTAATACAATATTTTACGATTATGTCTGTTGCATGCTTAAAATTGACAGATGTATTTCAAGAATATAATGAAGATGTAGAAATAAGAGATGACATTCAAGTTATAGATTTAGAAAAAGATTTATCGAAAGCAACAATTATTGATTTATGTTTGGAGAAAAAAGATGAGCGTTAAAACATATGAACCAGGAAAAATTAGTCTTACATTGCATGGAATAACCTACTCAGTTGAAGGATTAGCATGGGACATTGGTGGAACTGAGCTAATGCAAGAATTCAGGGGACTTATGCATGCTTCAGGATTTCCTGTAGAAAAATACTCTGAAGAAGATGAATGGATTAAGAAATGAAGTTTATTGCTTATACTCATTATTCTCCCTTAATTCACGGGAGTGGAGGAGAAAGATATCTTCAAAACTTATTAGAAAGTCTTTCTCTTAGACACAATAAATGTATATGTTGGTGTAGAGAAGATTCTAATAAGACTCGAATAGAAAATAATGTTCAATATCTTCATGAAGTTAATACAGATAGTAGTTTTGAAGAATTTGTAAGAAAAGAAAAACCTGATTTTATCATTACTCATTTTCATAGTTCAACTTATGCAATTCAATTAGCACATAGTCTCAAAATCAAAGTCATTTATATAGCACATAATGATATGGCAATAACAACTCAAAAAGAGATTGCTTTATTAAAAGAAAATGATATATGTGTGTTTAATACTCTTTGGATTTTTAACAAATTAGCAAAACTTACAAAAGCTAGAACTTGTGTTGTTCATCCTGTAATTCAACTTCCAAGAAAACTTAAATTAGAACAAAGAGAGTTTATCACATTCGTCAATCCTACAAAAGCTAAAGGTTCTGATATTTTCTATAGAACTGCTCTCATGCTTAGAGACAAACAATTCTTAGTTGTTAAAGGCGGTTATGGAAATCAAGATATTCGAAAAATAAAGAATGTTAAGATTATAGAAAATACTCAAGATATATTTGATGATGTCTATTCAAAAACTAGACTTTTAGTTGCTCCTAGTTTATATGAAACATATGGTATGGTTGCAGCTGAAGCAGCAAGTTTAGGAATTCCTTGCATTGTAAGCAAAACTGCAGGATTTCATGAATGTTTGGGTGAAGCAGGCATCTTAGTTAATTCTGTAAAAGCTGCTGATTGGGTTGTAGCAATTAGAAAGTTTGATGATGAAAACTATTACAAAAAATACTCTTTGCTTTGCAGAGAAAGAATGCAGCAAGAAAGAGAAAAACCTTATTTCGAAGACTTCTATAGAATAGTTGAATTTTTACATAATAAACATTTTTGACAAAAGATGATATAATGAAAACATGGGGATGAAAAAGTATCGACTTTCTCAGAAGAATACAGGAGAAAATGCGCCTGAAAGAATCCTGGAGTATGAGAAAAGGACCCCGAGGCAGTATCGGGCATCTCCACCATTGCTGGGTACAGTTCTGGTGAACTGGCCAGTCTCATAAACTGGATTAAGGTTAGGTTCGATTCCAACCCCAGCAACCATTAACATTTGGCCTAGTAGCTTAGTTGGTTAGAGCATTGCCTTGTCACGGCAAAGGTCACCCGTTCGAATCGGGCCTAGGTCGCCAATGCAAGTATCATATAATGGTCATTATGCGAGTTTTCCAAACTTGACATGAGTGTTCGATTCACTCTACTTGCACCAGATTCCTGAGTAGCTTAAAGGTAAAGCAATCGGCTGTTAACCGATAGAGTATTGGTTCGATTCCAATCTCAGGAGCCATTGTACTTTTAAGATAATGTGTATTATAATTAAAATATGGAAACCAAGTTCAATCTTAAAGGAAGTATTCAAACAACAAATCAAGAAACACAATCACCATTTCGAGAAGTTGAAATGGCAGCAAACTTTTTAAGAGCACTTCTAAGTTTGACAAGTACTCCATACTATGATTTTCGTTTTGAAGAGCTTGAAACACCAGAATCACTTCATGAAGAAAATAATTATATTGTATCTTTTAGCTACTGCTTAGAAAATAAAGATAAACTGTTTGAAAACTTTCCGCAATTCAATCGTATTAGAAAGACAGTCGTTATTAAAAACGATGAGATAATGCAATTGATTGATGGTTCAATTTCAGATTATAAGGCCAGTTCGTCTAGTGATTAGGACACAAGATTTTCATTCTTGCAACAGGAGTTTGATTCTCCTACTGGCTACCAAGGAGGTATTATGATAGATAATGAAAAGTTTCAAGAAATAGTATTAGATTTTATAGATACACAATCTCGATTGAATGTACAATTTTATGAACTAATTTCTAAACTAAAGGAGGAATAATGAAAAAATTTACTTTAGAAGATGTCAAAGAACATACGCATATTGTAGATATCAATAGAGTGTGTTTTAATACTTGGAACCCAAAAATTAAACGAACTTCTGAATTCGAAAAAGTTAAAGATTCAATTCGAATGAATGGTCAGATGATGCCAATTATAGTCAGATCTATAGATAATAGAGATTATGATTATGAAGTTCTTGATGGAGAACAGCGTTTAACAGCGATGCTCGATCTTGGATTCAACGAAGTCTGGATTACAGATTTAGGAACAATCTCAGACGAAGAAGCAAAAAGCAAGACGATCTGGGCAGAAATGGCAGTTCCATTTGATAAAGATAAACTTGGAGCTTTGTTAATTGAATTAAAAGACCAAATCGAACTTCCTTATTCAGATGAAGAAATTGAAGTAATGGCTGGAATTGAGTTTGATGATACACCAGCAGATGATTTTGAAGATGATACAATGACACTTATATCATTTGGCGTTAATGTTCTTCCAGAAAATAAACAAATTCTTAAAGATAAGTTCAAGCAATTACGTGAAGATTATGAATGTTCAGATAACGCGATTATTATGGCTGCAATTGAAATGATGTCAAAAGAAGAAAATCAAGATGATATAAAGCAAGTCATCAAAGATGAACAAGCTAAAGAGCTAGAATTTGGAGTATAAATGAAAATTGCATATGCTGGTTTCTCCACTTTAGGATGTAAAGAAGAACTTCCAAATGGATGTCAAGGAATTCGTTATACTCTTAGAAAAGCATGTGAAGAATTAGGACACGAATTCAAGAATTATTTTGAAGAACCTGATATCTTCTTCTTTGAGTTGAATCAGATTGGTGCAATGAATATGAGTCATGTTCCGATTATTAAATGCTGTAAAATGTTCAAAACAGCTAAGAAAATAATTCTCATTATAGATGATGCTCATGCAAGTCAATTTGTCAATACTTATGTTTATACAGCGCGAAGTCGTCGTGTTCCATTTTTAATGAAAGTCGAACAGAAAGATACAATCAAACAAGTATTTGATATCTGTGATAGAATTGCAGCACACGAATTTTCTATGGTTCTTCCACTTTACAGTGAACAACCAACAGGTAAGAATTTCGAGTTTTATGCTAAAAATATCATCAATCTTGATTATTCAGCAATGCATGATTATCAAAATTGCTATCGTTCAAATCCAGAACGAAAAATTGTTTCTTATTCTTACAAAAAAGACATGAACCTTGATTCTAAAGCGAACGATGTAATTCGTCTATCAGGAATGAGAGAACTTTCATGTTTTCAAAAGTTATGTGAGAATAGAGTTTGTTATATGACAGATTATAAAGATTTTGTTCCTACAAATTGGGTCAGAAATCGTTATGCGCAAGCGTATAATGCTAAAGCTCTTATAGTAGGATTAAGAAAATCTTACTTTGGAGATGCTTATAACATTTCAGTTCAAAAGTATCGCTCAATGTCTGATGAAGAATTCGAAGAAGCAGTTCAACAGCAACGAAAGATATTTGAAGAAAAAACAGCAACAAAAGAAGAATACTTAGAAAAAGTCACGCAGCTTTTAGAGATATAGTATTTACTTTAGAGCTATTGTAGTTTATAATTAAAATATGAAATATAGAATAGGAAAAGAAGTTGTATTTTGTTTATGGGGTGAAAGAGAATACAAATTTGGAAAGATTGTTGCAAGCAAAACTTTTGGTAGTGAATATCTAATAAAGACAAACGATGGAGAAATTGTTCGTGCTGCAGATTCAGAGATTTTTCCTAAGTTTAGCAAAGACAAGAAAGATTGGAATAATGAGTGAAAAATTGATTTGCAAAGTTATTGTTGGCAGTCAGTTGCATGGAACAGCAACTCCTGAATCTGATATAGACTATAGAGGAATCTTCATAAATGACTTGAAATTAAAACTTTCTCCCTTTAAAAGAAATCAAGAAACATCTTGGATAGAAGGAGAAGTTGATGACACAAGTTACGAATTAGCTCATATTAGTAAGATGCTTACTACAGGAAATGCAACATGTTGGGAGATTCTATTTAGCAATAAAATTATAGAAACTTCTGATGTTCATCAAGAGATGAGAGAAAATTGGAAGAAATTCTTTACTACTGATAATTTTATTAAAGCAAGTATCGGATACAGTCGTAATCAATATGCAAAGTTTGGACTTTATGATGATATTGGAGTTCTTGGACAAAAAAGAACAGCAAAATTTGTTATAGCTTTTTTAAGAGTCATGTGGCAATGCGAGCAATTTTTGCTTACAGGAGAGTTCAAATGTTCTCTTAAAGAAAGCGATAAGTATGATTACATAATGTCGATTAAAGGAAAATCTAGAGATGAGATTAACATTTCAGAAGCATTTGCAAATATGGAAGACATGTATGCGAGAGTAGCAAAAGCTCAATCATTATGTGATAAATCTAGATTAGAAATGAAAGCAGATATTGACTGGATAGAAGATTTTATTTATCGTTCATACAAAAAGTATGATAAACAACTAACAAAGGAGGTATAAATGTTTTTTGAAGAAGCAGAAAAACTCTACAAGCAATTTAAGAAGAAAGCAAAAATTAAAGACTTAAAATATGTTGCTCAATTATCTAAGACTCAAGATGATGAACAACCTGTTTATGCAATTCAGTTTTCGAATATAGTTGATACAATTGCACCTGTTACATTTATTGATAAGTCTGATAAAGAAGTTTTAGAAAAAGTTAAGGCTTTTCTCGAAACAATGGATTATGACACAGTCGAAATGAAATATCATGAATCTCAGGCTTATCATGCAAATGAGACAGCAAAACGTCATCTTAAACTTGCAGAAGAAATTAAGAATCGTGTGCAAATCGAAACAGAAATTGACGAAAATAATAAAACACAATCATAATTGTGGTATAATTAGAAAGTATAATGAAAAGGAAAAGTTCTGATCGAACATCGTAGATGAAATGGGCATCTTTATGGTGCTCATTTTCTACTTAATGATTATGCGTAAATCAAAATATAAAAGATTCGAAGAAAACTATAAAGAATTACGAAGGCTAAAAATAGATTTTATTAAACTACGATTTAAGGTTTAGAAAAACAAGGAGGAAATATGTCAAAGAAAGATACAGCAAAATCAGGAGGAATATCAACATTCGGAGCAGGAATTTTTATGTCTGTTGTGTTCTTTTTTCTAAACGTAAATGGAATTATTGATTGGCCTTGGTGGGCAATAATGATGCCAATTCTTGTTTCATTAGGAATGTTGTTGATTGCTTTTGCAATAGCACTGATTATACTTTTAATTGGTTATGCAGCGATTGGGTTCTCAGCATGGATGAAGAAGCACTAATTTATAATCGTCTTCTCTTATTCAAGAAAGAAATAGAAGATGCTATTGAAACGCTTGAAAATCTTGGTTATAAAACTGATTGGTTAAAGACAGCAAAAAATACACTTCAATTTGAAGCTGATTATCTAAAAAATGAACATGCTAAAAGAGCGTAAATGTTTACTTTTTATCATTTTTAGTTTATAATTAAAATATGATAACACTCATCTTAATGATAATAGGAGTTTTTCTCATCATTGTTGCATTAGGATTTTTAGTTTTTGGTTTATGTTTATTAGCTGTTAGATTTATCTTATGGATAGTTGATTTAGTTATAGGAGGTTTTTAATGTGTGCAGTTGCCAGCGAACATTACCGCTACTACTCGCAGCAGGAGTTAAAGCGTGATGAAATAATGAAGAAAAAATTAGAAAATCAAAAGAAACGATTTTCTGATTATTCTTTAGTAGGAATTAGAAATAAGCACTTCATTGTTTATAAGAAAGAGAACTTTACAAAAGAAGATGAAGAATCGGGAATCTCATACCGAGTAGATTTTTACATAGGAAATACAACTTGTTCTATTTTTACAAACTCAACATATTTAGATAAATCTATTGAAGAAGTTGAAAAAAGATTTTCGAAATAACTAATTATATTTCCAATTTTCTGATTTGATGTTATAGTGTTTTGTTTCCCAATTTTTTATTTTGTTTGAATATTGTTTGCAAAGTTTCTCATATTCATTTGGTCCGATAAATTCCCATATAAACTGTGTTTCTCTTTTAGAAATTTCTTTGAATTTTTTGATTCCTTTTGAATCTGATAAGCGTCCTTTGATTTCTACAAATTTATTATCTTCGGGAATATAAAAATCTGGAATATA